>CAZPNH010000283.1:0-3972 GCA_964587635.1 uncultured Bordetella sp. | reverse complement strand
TGAATATCATCGGGGTGGGCTGCGGACAGTCGTAGACCATTTCGAAACCGACGCGGATCTGCATCATGAATCTCCGGTTGCTAGTGCCGTGCGCAGGGACTCAACCAGCACGCGGCGCAGCGCCTGCCAGCGCCGGCCTCCGGCCAGGACGATTCCCTGGTTGACCTCCAGTTCGATGCCGACGTACGCGTCCGGCGAAAAGCGCCGGCGCAGGTACGAGGTCAGGCCGTCCGACTTGCCCGTATAGGGGTAGTTGCGGCGCACCCTGAGCTCCGGGGCGGATAGCGCCAGCGACGCCTTCCAGCGAGCGCACAGCCCCGCCTCCCCGCGCCGGCCGGGGTGATAGAGCAGACCCACGTCGGCGGTGCGCACCTCGCCGTTCAGTTCCGGCGTGAAGCTGTGCGACGAAACATGGATCACGCGTCGCCCGCGCGATACCGACAGTCCGACGAGACGCTCGACCTGCGCGCGATAGGGCAGGTAGTACCGTTCCATGATCTCCGAGCGCAGCGCTGCCGGCGTGTCCCGCGTCGCGGCGGAGAACAATTGTGGATGGCCGATCGAGCGGTTCAGCTCGACCAGCAGGCGGCTGACGGTCGAGGTCACGAGCGGCGCCCGGAAAGCGCCGGCCAGCGCCCTCGCCATGACCAGCGCGCCGGGATCGTAGCCGCGATGGGTCGCCAGCAGCGCCCGCCGCCCCCGGAACAGCCGCCGGTAGGGCGCGGGGATGCGGTTGCCGCCGTGTTCGCAGGTGATGAGAAAAGAATCGATCCGGCTACCACTGCAGTTCTGGCAACTGGCGGAACACCTGGCGCGTGCCCTCGCTCCAGGCATGGCTGAGCGCGGCGAAATACGCGTCGCCGTCGTCGAAACGGCGCCGCTTCTGCAGCGCCAGGCTGTCGCGCTCGTAGCAGATCAGGTCGATCGGCATGCCCACCGACAGGTTGCTGCGCATGGTCGAATCGAAGGAGACCAGCACGCACTTGGCGGCATCCGTCAGAGGCATGGCGAGCGTCACCACGCGGTCGATGATCGGCCTGCCGTACTTGGTTTCGCCGGTCTGGAAATACGGCGTGTCGGTCCCGGCTTCGATGAAGTTCCCCTCCGCGTAGATGCGGAACAGCCGCATGCGCTCGCCGCCGATCTGCCCACCGACGATGAACGAGGCATTGAAGCCGGCTTCGTTCTCCTGCAGGTATTCGCCGTCGCGCCGCTCAATGTCGCGCATCGCGTCCGCCACCAGCATGGCGACGTCGAACATGGTCTGCGCGTTCCAGAGGTTGCGCGTCGCGCCGGCCGCGGCGCAGCGCTGGTTCAGCACGCCGATCACGGCCTGGGTGCCCGCGAGGTTGCCCGAGCTCAGCAGCACGAGGAGGCGGTCGCCGCGGCGGTCGAACACCGTCATCTTGCAGAACTTGGCGAAGTTGTCGACGCCGGCGTGCGTGCGGGAGTCGGAGGCGAAAATCATCCCCTGGTCCAGCAGTACGCCTATGCAGTAGGTCATGCCTCGCGCTCGGCCCCGACGGAGGCCCCATTTTCAGCGCATCCCCGGCGGCGCTCCGTGCGCTAGCGCACACGGCCGGGAAGACCTTCCTTAAGCGGCTTTAGCCGTTTCCTTCTTCTCGCTCTTCTTGCCCTCGTCCTGCGGCGTCGCGGCGGTTTCCGCGCGGTCCATCAGGGTGACCAGGGCCATCGGGGCGTTGTCGCCCTTCCGGAAGCCGCTCTTGAGGATGCGCAGGTAGCCGCCGTTCCTCTTGGCGTAGCGCGGGCCGAGCTCGCCGAACAGCTTGGAGACCGTGTCGCGGTCGCGCAGCCGGTCATAGGCGAGGCGCCGGTTGGCGAGCGTCGCGGTCTTGCCGAGCGTGATCATCGGCTCGACCACGCGGCGCAGCTCTTTCGCCTTCGGCAGCGTGGTCGTGATTTCCTCGTGCGTCAGCAGCGAGTTCGCCATGTTGCGGAACATGGCGAGCCGGTGGCTGCTCGTGCGGTTGAGTTTGCGTAGTCCGTGGCCGTGACGCATGGTGCTTTCCTGTGGTTACGTCCTGTGGTGCTCGAGCCCGGCGGGCGGCCAGTTCTCGAGCTTCATGCCCAGCGTCAGCCCTCTGGACGCCAGCACTTCCTTGATTTCGTTGAGCGACTTGCGGCCCAGGTTCGGCGTCTTCAGCAGTTCGGTCTCGGTGCGCTGGATCAGGTCGCCGATGTAGTAGATGTTCTCGGCCTTGAGGCAGTTGGCCGAGCGCACGGTGAGTTCCAGGTCGTCCACCGGACGCAGCAGGATCGGATCGACGGCGACCGCCTTCTTCTCCTCGGTCGGCAGCGCCGTGCCCTCGAGCTGCGCGAACACCGACAGCTGGTCGACCAGGATGCGGGCCGCGTAGCGAACCGCTTCCTCGGGCTCGATGGCGCCGTTTGTCTCGATGTCGAGGATCAGCTTGTCCAGGTCGGTGCGCTGCTCGACGCGCGCCGAGTCGACCGCGTACGACACGCGGCGCACCGGGCTGAACGAGGCGTCGAGCACGATGCGGCCGATGCCCTTGGTTTCTTCCGGCAGGTAACGCATGTTGCCGGGGACGTAGCCGCGGCCGGCTTCGACCTTGAGCTGCAGTTCGATCTTGCCGCCGGCCGACAGGTTGGCGATGACGTGGCCGGGATTGACGATCTCGACGTCGTGCGACGGCTCGATGTCGCCCGCGGTGACCGGGCCCTCGCCCTTCTTCTTCAGCGTGAGGATCGCCTCGGTGCGGTTATGCAGCCGCAGCACCACGCCCTTCAGGTTGAGCAGGATGTCGACCACGTCCTCGCGCACGCCGTCTAGCGTCGAGTACTCGTGCACCACGCCGGCGATCTGCACCTCGGTGGGTGCGTAGCCGGGCATGGACGAGAGCAGCACGCGGCGCAGCGCGTTGCCCAGCGTGTGGCCGTAGCCGCGCTCGAAGGGCTCCATCGTCACTTTCGCGTGCGACGGGGACAGATTTTGCACATCGACGATGCGCGGCTTGAGGAATCCGGTCTGGGGCATGTGGGTTTACCTTGTTACTTCGAATACAGTTCGATGATCAGGCTCTCGTTGATCGTGGAGGACATGTCCGCGCGCGCCGGGAGAGACTTGAATTTCCCCTTCAGCGCCTTGCTGTCCACCTCGAGCCACTCGGGAATGCTGCGCGACTCGGCGGCTTCCGCAGACGCCTTGATGCGCAGCTGCGCCTTCGCCTTCTCGGCGACTTCGACCACGTCGCCGGGGGCGACTTCGTACGACGGAATGTTGACGCGCTTGCCGTTCACCAGGATGCCGTTATGGCGCACCACCTGGCGCGCCTCGCTGCGCGAGGCGCCGAAACCCATGCGGTAGGCCACGTTGTCCAGGCGGGATTCGAGGATCTGCAGCAGCCGCTCGCCGGTCACGCCCTTGGAGCGCGAGGCTTCGAAGTAGGTCTTGCGGAACTGGCGCTCGAGCACGCCGTAGATGCGGCGCGTCTTCTGCTTTTCGCGCAGCTGCTTGCCGTAGTCCGAGAGGCGCGCGCCGCTCTTCTGGCCGTGCTGGCCGGGCGCGTAGGCGCGGCGCTCGATGGCGCATTTGTCGGTGAAGCACTTTTCGCCCTTGAGGAAAAGCTTCTCGCCTTCCCTGCGGCACTGGCGGCACTTCGCGTCGAGATTTCTGGCCATGCTTTCTCCTTGCTTCCGTCTAGACGCGCCGGCGCTTCGGAGCGCGGCAGCCGTTGTGCGGTACGGGGGTCACGTCGGCGATCGAGCCGATCTTCAGGCCGATCGAATTCAGCGCGCGCACCGCGGACTCGCGGCCCGGGCCGGGACCCTTGATGCGCACTTCGATGTTCTTCACGCCGCATTCCTGCGCAGCGCGGCCGGCGCGCTCGGCGGCCATCTGCGCCGCGAACGGCGTCGACTTGCGCGAGCCCTTGAAGCCGGCGTTGCCCGAAGTCGCCCAGGACAGCGTATTGCCCTGGCGGTCGGTGA
>CAZPNH010000282.1:0-3978 GCA_964587635.1 uncultured Bordetella sp. | reverse complement strand
CGCGGGCGCGATTTCCAGGGGCGGCTCGAGCTGGTGGTCAGTCTGACGGAAGCCGGCCGCAGTGCTATGATGACGGTACCGGGGCAAGGGGAAGCGGATTCGTCGAGCTTCCGTTTGGGATTCAAGCACTTCCAGCGGGTTGACGGCATTTTCCGCGTGAATCCCAAGGCCAAAGTCACGAGCGTGCAGGTGCGCGTTTACGAGACAGGGTCGACGGAACCAAAAGTGGTCCAGAGCGTGACGCTGGACTGAAGGGGAGCAGCGAGCATGTTTCGAAAAGAAAGCAAACCGCAGAACCGCATCGACAGCTTGATCGGCGCCACCACGCGCATCGAGGGCAACGTGTTCTTCAGTGGCGGGTTGCGCGTCGACGGCGCGGTGCGCGGCAACGTGGCGGCGCTGCCCGATCAGCCGGGCACGCTGGTGGTCTCCGAGCAGGCGCGCATCGACGGGGAAGTCCAGGCCGCCCATGTGGTCGTCAACGGGACCATCAACGGGCCGGTGGACTCGCGCGAGACGCTCGAACTTCAGGCCAATTCGCGTGTCAAAGGGGATATCCACTACAAGAGCATTGAGATTCAGCAGGGCGCGGTGATCGAAGGGCGGCTGGTGCACCACGCCGCCGAGGTCAGGGGCGTCGAACTCAAGGTTGCGAAGTAGTACAGTACCGGTAACGAATTGGATGGAGCAGACGATGAACGCAGTGACTGAAAATGCCGTGATGGAAATGCCGCCGCCGCTGATTTTTTCGGACAATGCGGCGAGCAAGGTGAAGCAGCTGATCGAAGAGGAAGGCAACCCGGACCTCAAGCTCCGCGTGTTCGTCACGGGCGGCGGCTGCTCCGGATTCCAGTACGGCTTTACCTTCGACGAAGTGCAGAACGAAGACGACTCCGTGATGGAGAAGAACGGCGTCCAGCTGCTCATCGACCCGATGAGCTACCAGTACCTGACCGGCGCCGAGATCGACTACACCGAAGGGCTCGAAGGCGCGCAGTTCGTGATCAAGAATCCGAACGCCACCTCCACCTGCGGCTGCGGCTCTTCGTTCTCCGCGTAAGGCGGCGCAAAGCTCAACTGACGGGCGCTAAGGCGCCCGTTTTCATTTTCAGGCCGGGTAGACGGCGCCCAGCACGCGCGGGCTGCGCGCGCCGGTGACCGCGGGCAGATTGCCCGCCCTGCCGTCCAGCGCCTGCTTCGCGAGCCACGCGAATGCCGCGGCTTCCACCAGGCGGGGATCGATGCCGTGGCGATCGCTGGTCTCCAGCGCCGCGGGCGCCGACAACTCGGCGAGACGGCGCAGCAGCGCGCCGTTGTTCGCGCCGCCGCCGCACACGATCAGGCGGCGGGCGCCGGCGCAATGTCCCGCGATGGCGTCAGAGAGGCTGCGGGCGGTCAGCTCGAGCAGCGTGGCCTGCACGGCTTGCGCTTCCTCGTCGCCCTTCAGCATGGAACGCAGCCAGGCCTCGTTGAACAGGTCGCGGCCGGTGCTCTTCGGCGGCGGCGCCGCGAAGTAGGGCTCGCGCAGCAGTCGTTCGAGCAGTTCCGGAATCGGCCGCCCCCCCGCGGCCCAGCTTCCGCCTGCGTCGAATTCCTTGCCCAGATGCCGCGCGGCCCACAGGTCAAGCAGGCAATTTCCCGGGCCGCTGTCGAAGCCGGTGGTCTTGCCGTTTGCAGGCAGGTACGTCAGGTTCGCGATGCCGCCGAGGTTGATCGCCACCCGGTCCTCTGCCGGGTCCGCGAATACGGCCGCGTGGAATGCCGGCGCCAGCGGCGCGCCCTGTCCGCCGGCGGCAACGTCGCGGCTGCGGAAGTCCGCGACCACGCGGATGCCCGCCAATTCGGCCAGCAGCGCCGCGTTGCCGATCTGGGTGGTGTAGCCGCGCTCGGGACGGTGGCGCACGGTCTGGCCGTGGCAGCCGATGGCGCGGATATCGGCCGCCGGCGTTTTTGCGGCGGCCAGGACCGCCGCCACGGCGGACGCATATCGCCGGGCGAGATCGTTGCCGGCGAGCGCGGCGCGCTCGATTTCGTTCGCGCCGGGAGAATTCAGCGCGAGCAGTTCGCGCTGCAATGCGCTGTCGAACGGAACGTAGGCGTCGGCGATCAGCTGCGGCCGGGCGCCGGCGAGATCCGTGAGCACCGCATCGACCCCGTCGAGGCTGGTGCCCGACATCAGGCCGACATAAAGCTCCCGCGTCACTCTAAGGCGGCGATCCGGCTGTAGGCGAGGAGATCGAGCTGCGCGACCAGCGGTTGCGCACGCGCGCGGAACGAAGCCATGTCATGCGGCGCGACCGGGCTGCCGGTGGGCAAGGGTACGGAAAGCGGGTTGCGCGCGGCGCCCGCGACCCGGAATTCATAGTGCAGGTGCGGCCCGGTCGCCCAGCCGGTCTGGCCGACGAGGCCGACCGTGTCGCCCTGCGCGACGCGTGCATTGGCGCGGATGCCGCGCCCGAAAGCGCTCAGGTGCGCATACCAGGTCGAGACCTGGCTGTCGTGGCGCACGATGACGACGTTGCCGTAGCCGCCGCGCCGGCCGGCGAATTCGACGATACCGTCGCCGACCGCGCGCGCGCGTGTGCCGGTGGGCGCCGCGTAATCCACGCCCTGATGCGCGCGCCAGGACTGCAGGAAAGGATGCTGGCGCATGCCGAAGCCGGAGCTGATGCGCGAGAGCTCGAGCGGCGAGCGCAGCAGCGCCTTGCGCATGTTCCGGCCGTCCGGGGCGTAGTAGTTGTCGGCGTACCAGACGGCCCGGTGCGCGCGGCCCTGATTGACGAACTCCGCCGCGAGGACGCGCCCGGCGCGCAGCGGCCGCCCGTTGATGGACAGCATTTCGTACACGACGGAAAAGCGGTCGCCCTGGCGCAGCTCGCGCAGGAAGTCGATGTCGCTGCCGAACACGTCCGCGAGCTGGATGGCGATGCTGTCCGGAATTCCGGCCGAGTCGGCCGCGGCGAACAGCGACGAACGGATGACGGCGGACTTCAGTTCGGTGCGGGTGGCGATCTGCGCCCGCTGCTCGCTCGCCACCAGTCCCTGGCCGACGCGCTCGATGCGAACAACCGCATCGCGCGCAGAAAGAAAACTTAGCCAGACGAGTTCGCCGTTGGGGCGCACTTCCGCCGTGACGCTCGCGCCCGGACGCAGCAGCCTGAATTCGCGCTGGCCAAGCAGCCGTTGCGCGTCCGCGCCGCCGATCGCCAGCCGCGACAGCAGCGCGGGCAGGGTGTCGCCGCGCTGGAAGCGTTCTTCGCGCACATAGGAGGTCGGCGCCGGCAGCAAGGCTTCGCCGGCGCGGATGGGCACGGGCTCGAGCACCGCCGCTTTCGCGAGTAGCAACTCTGCATCGGAGCTGGGCACGAGCGCAGCGACGGCGGCGACCGCGCCCGAGAGCGCGAACGCGGCCAAGCCTGCGGCGCGCCGGAATGGTACTGCCGTCCTCACTGCCCCTCCCCCATGGATCGGCTAGAATCCCTTGTTATTCAGATGCCTAGGAAGTGTATCACGCATGGTCGACGTAACTGAAGCGCTCGCGCGCATCAAGCGCGGTGCCGACGAGCTGATTGTCGAGGAGGAACTCGTCCGCAAGCTGAAAACCGGGCGGGCGCTGCGCGTCAAACTGGGCCTCGACCCGACCGCGCCCGACCTGCATCTGGGCCACACCGTGGTGATCAACAAGCTGCGCCATTTCCAGGACCTGGGCCACACCATCCAGTTCCTGATCGGCGATTTCACCGGCATGATCGGCGACCCGACGGGCAAAAACCAGACGCGCCCGCCGCTGTCGCGCGAGCAGATCCTCGACAATGCGAAAAGCTACCGCGCGCAGATGTCGAAAATCCTCGATCCGGAAAAAACCCAGGTGATGTTCAACTCGGAGTGGTCCGACAAGCTGGGCGCTGAGGGCATGATCCGGCTCGCCTCGCGCTACACGGTGGCGCGCCTGCTCGAGCGCGACGATTTCTCCAAGCG
>CAZPNH010000281.1:0-3985 GCA_964587635.1 uncultured Bordetella sp. | reverse complement strand
CTCCTCCTCCGCCTTGTGCGCGAGCATCGGGCCGCGCACGACGTCGCCGATCGCCCAGACGTTCGCCACGTTGCTGCGGCAGTTCTCGTCCACCGCGATGAAGCCGCGCTCGAGTTTCAGGCCGATGCCTTCGGCATTCAGGCCGTTGGTGTTGGCAGTCCGGCCGATGGACACGATGAGCTTGTCGCAATCGAATGTTTTTGCGGAGCCGTCTGAACTTTTGTATTCGATCTGCACGCCCTTCTTGTCTTTTTTAACTGAACTGATCGCAACACCAAATTCAAATTTAAGGCCCTGCTTGAGGAAAATCTTCGAGGCTTCCTTCGCGATTTGTTCATCCGCCGCACCCAAAAACGCCGGCAACGCTTCCAGGACCGTCACGTCCGACCCGAGACGGCGCCAGACGCTGCCCATCTCGAGGCCGATGACGCCGGCGCCGATCACGCCCAGGCGCTTCGGCACTTCGGGGAGGGCGAGCGCGCCGGTGTTGCTGAGGATCAGCTTCTCGTCGAAATCCGCGCCCGGCAACGCGCGCGGGTTGGAGCCCGTGGCGATGATGACGTTTTTTGCTGTTATTTTTTCTTGATTTTCAGAAATTAAAATTTCCGAAGCAGAAGAACCAAAACTTCCTCGCCCATGAAAGAACGTCACCTTGTTCTTCTTGAACAGGTAGTTGATGCCGTCGTTGTTCTGCCTGACCACCTTGTCCTTGCGCTTCTGCATCTGCGCGAGGTCCAGCGACAGGCCCTTGACCATGACGCCGTGGTCGGCGAATTGATGTCCGGCCTGCTCGTAGTTTTCCGAGGATTGCAGCAGCGCCTTGGACGGGATGCAGCCGACGTTGAGGCAGGTGCCGCCGAGGGCCGGCTTGCCGTCCGCGCCCTTCCACTCGTCGATGCAGGCCACCTGCATGCCGAGCTGCGCGGCGCGGATGGCGGCGGTGTAGCCGCCCGGCCCGCCGCCGATCACCACCACGTCGAAGGATTTCATATTTCGAGAACGAGACGCGCCGGATCTTCCAGCGCTTCCTTCATCGCCACCAGCGCCAGTACCGCTTCGCGGCCGTCGATGATGCGGTGGTCGTAGGACAGCGCGAAGTAGTTCATCGGCCGCACCACCACCTGCCCGTTCTCCACCACCGCGCGCTCCTTGGTCGCATGGATGCCGAGGATCGCCGACTGCGGCGGGTTGATGATCGGCGTCGACAGCATGGAGCCGAAGGTTCCGCCGTTGGAGATGGAGAAGGTGCCGCCCGTGAGGTCTTCCAGCGACAGCTTGCCGTCCTGCGCCTTCTTGCCGAACTCGGCGATTTTCTTCTCGATGGCGGCGAAGGAGAGCTGGTCCGCGTCGCGCAGGATCGGCACCACGAGGCCGCGCGGGCTGCCGACCGCGACGCCGATGTCGAAGTAGCCGTGATAGATGATGTCCGTGCCGTCCACCGACGCGTTCACCACCGGGTATTTCTTCAGCGCGTGCACCGCCGCCTTGACGAAGAAGGACATGAAGCCGAGCTTGGTGCCGTGCTCCTTCTCGAAGCGCTCCTGGTAGCGCTTGCGCATCTCCATCACCGGCTGCATGTTCACTTCGTTGAACGTCGTGAGGATCGCGGCAGTGGACTGCGACTGCACCAGCCGCTCGGCGATGCGCTGCCGCAGGCGCGACATGGCCACGCGCTGCTCCGGCCTGCCGGCCAGCATCTTGTCGACGTTGACGGGCGCGGGCGGCTGTTGCAGCGCCGCCTTCTGTACGAGGGGAGGTCCGCCCGCGGGTTGAGCGAGAACATCCCCCTTGGTCACGCGGCCGTCGCGGCCGGTGCCTTGAACCTGCGAGGTATCGATGCCCTTTTCCGCGGCGATTTTCTGCGCGGCCGGCATGACGGCGGGAGACGCCGGGGCAGCGGCGGGCTTGGGCTTTTCGGCGGCGGGTTTTTCCTGAGCCGCAGGAGCCGCGGCGGAGGCCTTGCCTTCGGTGTCGATGGTCGCGATCACCTCGCCCGCCACCACCGTGCTCTTGTCGCCCTTCTTCACGCTCACCAGCACGCCGTCGGCCGGCGCGGGCAGTTCCAGCACCACCTTGTCGGTCTCGATGTCGATCAGGTTCTCGTCGCGCTTCACCGCCTCGCCCTGCTTCTTGTGCCAGGCGAGCAGCGTGGCCTCGGCAACGGATTCCGAGAGCTGCGGGACTTTGACTTCGATGAGCATTACTTTTTCCTTCTCTTTCGGCCGAGGCCCTGCACCGGGAGCACGAGATTATCCGTCAGGGGCGCGAAGGCCGCCTGCACCAGCTCCTTCTGCTGTTCGTTGTGCAGCGACAGGTAGCCCGCCGCGGGCGAGGCCGAGGACTTGCGCATGGCGTAGCCGAGGACCTGCTCCGGGCGCATGTGGCGCAGGATGTAGTGCTGGATGCGCAGCCAGGCGCCCTGGTTGGCCGGCTCCTCCTGGCACCAGACGACCTCCTGCGCGTTGGCGTAGAGATCGACCTGCGCCTGGAATTCGTCGTGCGGGAACGGGTAGAGCTGCGCGATGCGCACGATGGCCACATCCCTCGCGTCCTTTTCCTTGCGCGCCGCCATCAGGTCGAAGAACACCTTGCCGCTGCACAGGATCACGCGCTTCACCTTGTCCGGCCTGATGCTCTCGTCCCAGTCGCCGTTGACCGCCTTGAACTTGCTCTCGGCGAACTCGGGCAGCGGCGACACCGATTCCTTGTGGCGCAGCAGGCTCTTGGGCGTGAAGATCACCAGCGGCTTGCGGTAGGGGCGGATCATCTGCCGCCGCAGCAGGAAGAACATCTGCACCGGCGTGGCCGGGATGCAGACCTGGATGTTGTAGTCGGCGCAAAGCTGGAGGAAGCGCTCCGGGCGGCCGGAGGAGTGCTCGGGGCCCTGTCCTTCGTACCCGTGCGGCAGCATCATCACCATGCCGCAGATGCGGCCCCACTTCACCTCGCCCGCGGCGATGAACTGGTCGATCACCACCTGCGCGCCGTTGACGAAGTCGCCGAACTGCGCCTCCCAGACCACGAGCTCGTTGGGTTCCGAGGTGGAGTAGCCGTATTCGAAGCCCAGCACCGCCTCCTCGGACAGCACCGAATCGATCACCAGGAAGTCGCCCTGGTTGGGGGCGATGTGCTGCAGCGGGATGAAGCTGCCCGCGTCCCACTTCTCGCGGTTCTGGTCGTGCAGCACCGCGTGGCGGTGGAAGAAGGTGCCGCGCCCGGCGTCCTGGCCGGAGATGCGCACCGAAAAGCCGTCCTTGAGCAGCGAGGCGTAGGCGAGGTTCTCGGCCATGCCCCAGTCCACCGGCAGCTTGCCCTGGCCCATGAGGCGCCGGTCGGCGATGATCTTGTCCACCCGCGGGTGCAGCTTGAAGTTGGGCGGGATCGCGGTCAGTTTTTCCGACAGCATCTGCAGGTCCGCGAGCGGCAGCGTGGTGTCGTCGTTTTCGTTCCACTTGGTATTCTTGTACTTCGACCAGTCCACCGCGAACGGCGGCTTGAAGTTGGCGAGGATCGTCTTGTTGGTGTGATAGCCGCCGTCCATCGCCTGGCGGAAGCCGGCGACCAGCTTGTCGGCCTCGCCCGCCGCGATCACGCCCTGCGCCGCCAGCCGGTCGGCGTAGAGCTTGCGCGTGCCGGGGTGCGCGTTGATGATCTTGTACATCAGCGGCTGCGTCACCATCGGCTCGTCCTGCTCGTTGTGGCCGAGCTTGCGGAAGCAGATGATGTCCACCACCACGTCCTTCTTGAACTTGCTGCGGTAGTCGAGCGCGATCTCGATCGCCATCACGCAGGATTCCGGGTCGTCGCCGTTGACGTGGAAAATCGGCGCCTCGATCATTTTCATCACGTCGGTGCAGTACAGCGTCGAGCGGCTGTCGCGCGGGTCGGAGGTGGTGAAGCCGATCTGGTTGTTGACCACGATGTGCACCGTGCCGCCGGTGCCGTAGCCGCGCGTCTGCGCGAGGTTGAGCGTTTCCATCACCAC
>CAZPNH010000280.1:0-3985 GCA_964587635.1 uncultured Bordetella sp. | reverse complement strand
GCTGAGGTCGGTCTCTCCGGCGATGAGCGAGGTCAGCGCGGGCGCGGTGCCCTTGTAGGGAATATGGATGATGGAAATGCCCGTTTTCAGGCGGAACAGCTCCGCCGACAGATGCTGGGTGGTGCCGCTGCCCGCGGACGAATAGTTGAATTTCCCCGGATTGGCGCGCGCCAGCGCGAGGAATTCCCTGAGGTTCGCGGCCGGCAGCTTCGAATTGACCACCAGGATGTTCGGGCTCTCGGAAAAGATCGACACCGCGGCGAGATCGCGCAGCGTATCGTAGGGCAGGTTCTTGTAGAGCGACATGTTGATCGCCACCGCCGCGGTGTTCACCAGCAGCGTGTAGCCGTCGGGCGGCGACTTGGCGACGTAGTCGTTGGCGATGTTGGTGCCGGCGCCGGGCTTGTTCTCGACGATCACCGGCTGGCCGAGGATCTCTGAGAGCTTGGGGGCGAGCGTGCGCGCGGCGATGTCCACGCCGCCGCCAGGGGTGAAGCCCACCACGAGCTTCACGGGGTGCGCGGGAAAGGATTGCGCGAATACCGCCGGGCAGAAAAATGCAAGAAAAAGAAATTTCTTCATCATTCGCTCCGGATGCCGGCTTTCGCGACGATTTTCGCGTTCGCCTCGTATTCGCGCCGGATCACCTGCGCGAACTGCTCGGGCGTGGCGGGCGCCGGCACGTTGTCGAGCTTCACCAGGCGTTCGGCCACTTCAGGCATCGCGAGCGCGGCATTGATCTCGGCGTGCAGGCGCCTTAGCGCCGCTTCCGGCGTCTTCGCCGGCGCGAACAGGCCGAAATGCGAGGTGTAGTTCGAATCCGGGTAGCCGAGTTCCGTCATCGTGGGTATCGCCGGCAGCGCCGCGAGGCGCCGGGGCGCCGCGACGGCGAGCATGCGGAACTTGCCCTGCTGGAGCAGCGCGTTCACGCCCGGGCTGGGATTGGTGGTGAACAGCTCGAACTGGCCGCCCGCCGCGTCGGTGATCACCTGCCCGCCGCCGCGATAGGGCACGTGGGTCAGGTCGAGGCCGGCGATGCGCAGCTGCTCCACCATCAGGTGGCCCAGCGTCGCGATGCCCGACGTGCCGATGCGCAGCGCGCCCGGCTTGGCCCTGGACTGCGCGACGACGTCGGCGAAGTCCTTGCCGGTGAACGACGGCGTCGCCAGCAGGTAGACCGGCGAATACATCACGCTCGCCACCGCGGCCACGTCCCTGATCGGGTCGTAGGGCACCTTGCCGACGTGCGGCAGCAGCGTGAGCGGGCTGATCGCCGAAAACGCGATCGTGTAGCCGTCCGGCGCCGATTTCGCCATCGCGTCCATGCCGATCGCCCCCCCTGCGCCGCCGCGGTTCTCGACCAGCACCGGCTGCCCGAACGCGGAAGACATCTTGTCCGCGAGCAGCCGCGATACCGCGTCGCTGGTGCCGCCGGGCGGGTAAACGACGATGATGCGGATCGGCCGTGAAGGAAAAGTCTGCGGAAACGTCTGTGCCGCCACAGGCAGCGCGAGGGCCAACAGCAGGTACGCCAACCTGGCAATCATTGGGGAAGCTTAGCATCCGCGACCCGCAGGAATTGCCCGTAGTTTTGCAGAAGGCGAGAGTATGGGGCAGCATAGGACACAATTGACCATGATTTCCGATGCGGGAACCTGCGAGCTGTGCGTGCCCGGCGAGATCGTTGATGAAAACGCGCTCGCTTACGTGCGGTACGACAATCACTCCCTGAGTCGCGGCCACGTTCTCGTCGTTCCAAAGCGGCATGTTTCCAGTTTCTTCGACATGCACGCGGATGAGCAGGCCGCGGTTGTTGAATTGCTCAATCGGGCGCAACGCTCGATCCAGGCGGCGCATTCGCCCGATGGCTACAACATCGGCGTGAACGTCGGCAAGGCTGGCGGCCAGTCGCGCATGCATGTTCACGTCCACCTGATTCCGCGCTACGCGGGCGATGTTCCGGATCCGCGAGGCGGTATCCGCTGCGTGCTGGCAGGCAAGACTTGATGACCGGCGCGTACGTGCATGGTTACGATTCGAGGGAAAACCGGCGGCTGCGGGACCAGGCGTCCACGCTCGTGGAGCTGCTGCATTCGGATACGCGCTACCCCGAAGGCAGCAGCGTCCTGGAGGCCGGCTGCGGCGTCGGCGCGCAGACGGTCACCCTGGCAATCAACAGCCCGAAGGCGCTGATTACTTCCATAGACGTGTCTGAGGTTTCGCTAGCCGAGGCCGGAAAGGCCGTCCGGGCGGCTGGCATCGGCAATGTGACGCTGCGACAAGCGGATATCTTCCATTTGCCGTTTCCGCCCGCGTCATTCGACCATGTCTTCGTGTGCTTCGTGCTTGAGCACCTGGCCCGGCCCGTGGAAGCGCTGAGGGCGCTGAAAGGCATGGTGAAGCCCGGCGGAAGCATTACGGTGATCGAAGGCGATCACGGTTCCACCTACTTCCATCCGCAAAGCGAATATGCGGACCGGGCCGTCCGTTGCCTGGTGGAACTGCAGGCGAGGGCGAAGGGCAATGCGCTCGTAGGGCGGGAGCTGTATCCGCTGCTGACGCAGGCCGGGTTCGCCGGCGTGCAGGTGTCGCCGCGCATGGTCTATGTGGATTCCAGCAGGCCCGCGCTGGTGGATGGGTTCACGAAGAAGACGTTCACCGCGATGATCGAGGGCGTCCGCATGCCCGCCATCGATGCCGGGCTCATGAGCGAAGCCGATTTCGACCGGGGCATCGCCGACCTGTACCGGACCGCCGAAGCGGACGGCGTGTTCTGCTACACGTTCTTCAAGGCAACCGCGGCATTGACGCTTCCCAAGGTTGGGGACTAGTATCGCCACACGGGGATTTTGCAGCCTCCCCGCTCAAGACGCCCTCAAGCGTCCAAGGCCTGCTCAACGGATGGCCCTCGCGGCCGGATGGAGAGATGTCTTGGACGATCTGAAAACCTGAAGCGCGACCAATAGCAAAGTAAACGTAGGCGGCCTTGCTGCCTAGCCGGGTCACAGGCAGACACCCGGTCCAGAAGACGATCCTGTCCAAGCGCTGCTCCTATTCCCTTCGGGAAGGAGCGTGTATGTACGGCGTTGTCAGCAGGCGTAACGCAGCGCATGTCCTCGGCATCGTGGCGGTCTTGGTCGTCGCCGCGGACCATGCCTCGGGTGTGGATCCCAAAGAGAGACCGGCCCTTCGGTCCCAGCCGGACGCGGCGCGAGGCCGGCTGTGGACTATGACGCGGGACGGCGTCGATCTCTATGACGTCAAGACGGGCTGGAAATTGGCGCAGATCGCGCTGCCGGGCTGGATATGGGTGGGCGAGCGCTATGCCTGTCCGCCCGCTCTCGCGATCGGACCCCGCGGCGAGGCGGTGATCACGAGCAACGTCGTGCCGACGCTATGGCGCGTCGATGCCGTTACGCTCGTGGTGAGCCAGCACGACCTGGTATTGGACGAGGACAAAGGCAGGGACATAGGATTTACGGGGCTGGTGTATTCGGCGCGGCAAAGGACGTACTACGCCGTGAGCGCCATGCACGGGTCGTTGTGGCGGATCGATCCATTGTTGAAGACGGCGCAGCGCGTCCCGCTTCCGGCGCCGCTTCCGAAGACCTGTGGCTAGACCCAGACCTGCAGCACGTAGTCGTAGGCCGCCTGCGCATTGGTCATGTCGACGCGCTGCAGCTTGATCTGGTAGCCGGATTTGGTTTTCTTCAGGTGATGGGTGTAGGAACCCGCGAAATGCCGCACGTCGTCGCGCCGCAGCTCCATCATGTGGAAGCGCGAGCGGACTTCCAAGTCGCCGTTCTTCGCCGCCTTTTGAATGACGACGTTCGACACGATGTGGTTGGTTTCCCACAGCGGCCGCTGCGACCACGCGTCGGGGTGCAGCACGCGCAGCATGCGCACGGTCATCAGATTCTTGTCCTCGGCGAAAATCGCCGGCTGGCCGTCCCAGGTCTTGTAGCTCGCGTCCGGCGGCATCCAG
>CAZPNH010000279.1:0-4008 GCA_964587635.1 uncultured Bordetella sp. | reverse complement strand
TTTGCGTAGCCTGCTGCAGGTGCTGGCGCTGTTCCGGCGCGGCGGCTGGATGGCCGACTACGCGGTCGAAGAGCCGCCGCTGCGCTCCGAGCTGTTCAGCGCCGACCAGATGGCGCAGCACGGCAAGGCGCTGGCGGCCGCGCACTCGCCGGGCGCCAAACGCACGCGCGACCTGCTGCTCGCGCGCCTGCTGGAAAACGAAGGCGTGCTGCTCAAGGCCTGCGACCTGCTGACCGCGGGGATCCGCGACAACCGGCCGGGCACGCCGGCCGGCGAATGGCTGCTCGACAACTTTCACCTGATCGAAGAGCAGATCCGCACCGCCCGGCGCCACCTGCCCGAGGATTACAGCCGCGAGCTGCCGCGCCTCGGGCATGGCCCGTCCGCGGGACTGCCCCGCATCTACGACATCGCGCTGGAAACCATCTCGCACGGCGACGGCCAGGTGGACCCGGAAAGTTTCGGCCGCTTCATCGCCGCCTACCAGAGCGTGGCCACGCTTACGCTGGGCGAACTTTGGGGCGTGCCGATCATGCTGCGCCTGGCGTTGATCGAAAACCTGCGCCGCGCCGGCAGCCGCATCATCGCGCACCGCATGGGCCGCGACCTCGCCGACTTCTGGGCGGGACGCATGACGGAAACGGCGCAGAACGACCCGAAGAGCCTGATCCTGGTGGTCGCCGACATGGCGCGCTCGAACCCGCCCATGAGCAGCTCCTTCGTCGCCGAGCTCGCGCGCCGGCTGCAGGGCCAGAGCGCCGCGCTGGCGATGCCCCTCAACTGGATCGAGCAGCGGCTGTCCGAGCTCGGCCTGTCCATCGCGCAGCTCGTGCAGTCGGAAAACCAGCAGCAGGCCGCCGACCAGGTTTCCATCAGCAACAGCATCGGCAGCCTGCGCCTGCTGTCGGCGACCGACTGGCACACCTTCGTCGAGACGATGAGCGCCGCCGAACGCACGCTGCGCGAAGACCCCGGCGGCGTGTATGGGCACATGGACTTCGCCACGCGCGACCGCTATCGCCACGTGCTGGAGAAAATCGCCCGGCGCAGCGGGCTCTCCGAGGAAGAGGTAGCGCGCAAATGCCTGCAGCTCGCGCGCGCGGCCGCGTGGAGCGACGGCGACTACCGTTCCGCGCACGTCGGGTTCTATCTCATCGACAAGGGCCTGCCGCAACTGGAAGCGGCCGCCGGAATGAAGGTCTCCGCTCCCCTCAACGCGCAGCGCCGCCGTTGCCTCTACCTGGGGTCCATCGCGCTGCTGACGGCGGCGTTTGCCTGGGTGCTGCTCGCGCACGCCCGCGCGGCCGGCACGCACGGCTGGCTGCTCGTGCTGTGCGGCCTGCTGGCGGCGCTGGCGGGCAGCCAGCTGGCGGTGGCGCTGGTGAACTGGCTCGCATCGCTGCTGGTGGCGCCGGCATTGCTGCCGCGCATGGATTATTCCAAGGGCATCGCGGCAGGCTCGCGGACGCTGGTCGCGATCCCGGCGCTCATCACCGGCGCGCAGAACGTGGAGGACCTCGTCGAGGCGCTCGAAGTCCGCTTCCTCGCCAACCGCGACGACCAGCTGCATTTCGGCCTGCTCACGGATTTCGCCGACGCGGCCGCGGAAACGCTGCCGCAGGACGCGCCGCTGCTGGCGCTTGCCGCGCAGCGCATCGCCGCGCTGAACGAAAAATACCGCGCGGCCGGCGCGGCGGAGGGCGCTGACATTTTTTTCCTTTTCCACCGCGCGCGCCGCTGGAACCCAAGCGAGCATGCCTGGATGGGCAGCGAGCGCAAGCGCGGCAAGCTGGGCGACCTCAACGCGCTGCTGCGCGGCGCCGCCGGAGATTCCTTCTCGCGCATCGTCGGCCGCACCGCCGCGCTGTCCGGCGTGCGCTACGTGATCACGCTGGACACCGACACGCAGCTGCCGCGCGATGCCGCGCGCCATCTCGTCGGCACGATGGCCCATCCGCTGAACCGGGCGCGCTACGACGCCTCGCTCGGCCGCGTGACGGAAGGCTACGGCATCCTGCAGCCGCGCATGGCGGTGAGCCTGGCGGACGCCAACCGCTCGCGCTACGCCCGGCTGTACGGCGAGCAGGCAGGCATCGATCCCTACACGCGCACGGTTTCCGACGTCTACCAGGACCTGTTCGGCGAAGGCTCGTTCATCGGCAAGGGCATCTACGACGTAGACGCATTCGAGCAGGCGCTCAAAGGCCGCTTTCCGGAAAACCGCATCCTCAGCCACGACCTGCTCGAAGGCTGCTATGCGCGCTCGGGCCTGGCCAGCGACGTGCAGCTCTATGAGGAATATCCGGCCCGCTACGGCGCCGACGTCAGCCGGCGGCACCGCTGGATGCGCGGCGACTGGCAGCTGGTCGGCTGGCTGCGGCGGCGCGTTCCGCTGGGCGGCGGGGGCACGCAGGACAATCCGCTCTCGGGCCTGTCGCAGTGGAAGATCTTCGACAACCTGCGCCGCAGCCTCGTCGCGCCCGCGCTGACCGCGCTGCTGCTGCTCGGCTGGACCTGCCTGTCGCCGGCGCCGTTCTGGACCCTTGCCGTGCTGGCGAGCATGCTGATTCCCGCGTTCAGCGCGTCGGTCGTCGAGCTGGTCCGCAAGCCCGAAGACGCGGTACTGCGGCAACACTTCGCCGGCGTCCTGGATTCCGCCGCACGGCGCCTCGCGCAGGCGGCGTTCACCCTCGCCTGCCTGCCGTTCGAGGCCGGCATCGGCCTCGACGCCATCCTGCGCACCGCCGTCCGCATGCTGATCACGCACCGGCGGCTGCTCGAGTGGACGCCTTCAAGCCATGTCGCGGCCGGGGCGGGCCTGGGCGATTCGTTGCGCGCGATGTGGATCGCGCCATTCCTGTCCGTTGCGACGGCGCTGTACCTGCTGGATGCGCGGCCCGGCGTGCTGGCGGTGGCCGGGCCGATCCTGCTGCTGTGGTTCGCATCCCCCCTGCTCGCCTGGTGGCTGAGCCGGCCGCTCGGCCGTCCGCAGGCGCAGCTGTCGCGGGAGCAGACCGCCTTCCTGCGCCTCGTGTCGCGCAGGACCTGGGCCTTCTTCGAGACCTTCGTCGGACCGGACGACCACTGGCTGCCGCCCGACAATTTCCAGGAGCGGCCCGTGGTGCTCGCGCGCCGCACCTCGCCCACCAACATGGGGCTCGCGCTGCTGGCGAATCTGTCCGCGTACGATTTCGGCTACCTGCCGGCGAGCAAGATGCTCGGGCGCACGCGCGAAGCCTTCGCGACGATGCACAGGCTGGAGCGCTATCGCGGCCACTTCTACAACTGGTACGACACGCAGACCCTGCTGCCGCTGCTGCCGGTCTACGTCTCCACCGTGGACAGCGGCAACCTGGCCGGCCATCTGCTGACGCTGCGGTCGGGCCTCGCCGCGCTGCCCGACCAGCCGGTTCTCGCGCCGCAGTGGCTCGAGGGGCTGGAGGACACGCTCGAGGCATTTCGGGACACCGTGCCGCAGAGCGCCGCGGCCGACGTGCTGCGTTTCCGGGAAGAACTCCAGGCGGCCCTCGCGGACCGGCCCGCCGCGCTGGCCGCCGCGCGCCGCGTGCTGGAGCGGCTCGCCGCCATCGCCGCGCCGATAGCGGGGCCGCTCGAGCAGCAGTGCCGGGACATCCTCGATGATTTGAACCTGCTCGCGCCGGCGCCGGAGCCGGACGGCATGCCGACGCTGCGCGAGCTGGCGGCGCGAGGCGCGGGGCCGGCCGGCGACCGCATGCAGGAAATCGCCCTGCTCGCCCGGCAGGCGGACGAAATGGCGCGCGTGGATTACGACTTCCTCTACGACGATGTGCGGCATCTGCTGGCGATCGGCTACAACGTTGCCGAGCGCAGGCGCGATGCGAGCTATTACGACCTGCTCGCATCGGAAGCGCGCCTCGCCGTGTTCGTCGCCATCGCACAGGACCGGCTGCCGCAGCAGAGCTGGTTCGCGCTCGGGCGGCTGCTGGTCAACGCCGGCAGCGGGCCGACGCTGCTTTCCTGGAGCGG
>CAZPNH010000278.1:0-4027 GCA_964587635.1 uncultured Bordetella sp. | reverse complement strand
CACCCCGATCGCGCCGGGTTTCGAGGCGCTGGCATTCAAGGCCTCGCGCGGGATCGAGGACGTCTATGAACTGACCTATATCTGCAAGGACGGCAGCCGCTTTCCGGCGATCGTGTCCATCACCGCGCTGCGCGACGACTTCGGCGACCTCATCGGCTACCTGCTGATCGGCAGCGACAATTCGGCGCGCAAGCGCGTCGAGCTGGAGCTGAACGCAGCCATGGCCGCGGCGGAAAAGGCCAACCACGCGAAAACGGATTTCCTCTCCGGCATGAGCCACGAGCTGCGCACGCCGCTCAACGCCATCCTCGGCTTCGCGCAGCTCATGGAAACCGGCTCTCCGCCGCCGACGCCGCCGCAGAAGCGCAACCTGGATCAGATTCTCAAGGCCGGCTGGTACCTGCTGGAGCTCATCAACGAAATCCTCGACCTTGCGCTCATCGAGTCGGGCAAGCTCACGCTGTCGCAGGAGCCGGTTTCCCTGGGCGAGGTGATGCTCGAATGCCAGGCGATGATCGAGCCGCAGGCGCAGAAGCGCGGCATCCGCATGACCTTCCCGCGCTTCGAGTCGCCCTACTTCGTCAAGGCCGACCGCACCCGGATCAAGCAGGTGCTGATCAACCTCCTCTACAACGCCATCAAGTACAACAAGGCAGGCGGCACCGTCGCGGTGGAGTACGCCGTCAAATCCCCGGACCTCGTGCGCATCAGCATCCGCGACTCGGGCGCGGGACTGTCGCCCGAACAGGTCGCCCAGCTGTTCCAGCCGTTCAACCGGCTCGGCAAGGAAACCAGCGCCGAGGAAGGCACCGGCATCGGGCTGGTGGTGAGCAAGCGGCTGGTGGAACTGATGGGCGGCGCCATCGGCGCCGACAGCGTGGTCGGCGCGGGCAGCGTGTTCTGGATCGAGCTCGGCCTCACCCGGGCGCCGCAGCTGGCGGCGCTCGAAGCGGAGCTCGCGGCGCTGACGCCGCCGAAAGCCCCCGACGGCGCGCCGCCGCGCACGCTGCTCTACGTGGAAGACAATCCGGCCAACCTGGACCTGGTGGAGCAGCTCATCGCGCGCCGCCCGGACCTGCGCCTGCTCTCCGCGGCGGACGGCAACCTGGGCGTCGAATTCGCCCGCGCCTACCTGCCGGAAGTGATCCTCATGGACATCAACCTGCCCGGCATCAGCGGCATCGACGCCATGAAAATCCTGCACGCGGACCCGGCGACGAAGCACATCCCCATCGTCGCGCTCAGCGCCAACGCGGTGCCGCGCGACATCGAGAAGGGGCTCGAAGCCGGCTTCTTCAACTACCTGACCAAGCCCATCAAGGTGAACGAATTCATGGAAGCACTGGATGCAGCGCTGGACCATTCGCGGGCGGCGGCGGGCCGCGCGGCGATCGAGGAGAAAGCATGATGCTTGCCGAGTCCGACATCCTGAACGCCGGCATCCTGGTCGTGGACGACCAGGAGGTCAACGTCGCCCTGCTCGGGCAGATCCTGGGCGAAGCCGGCTACACCAACGTCACCTCGACCATGGTGCCGCAGGAGGTCTGCGCGCTGCACCGCAAGAACCGCTACGACCTGATCCTGCTCGACCTGCAGATGCCTGGCATGGACGGCTTCCAGGTGATCGAGGCGCTCAAGACCAACGATGCGGACGCCTATCTTCCGGTGCTCGTGCTCACCGCCCAGCCCGGCCACAAGCTGCGCGCGCTGCAGGCGGGCGCCAAGGATTTCATCAGCAAGCCTTTCGACCTGATCGAAGTGAAGACGCGCATCCACAACATGCTGGAAGTGCGCCTGCTCTACAAGAAACTCGAAAGCTACAGCAAAATGCTGGAGCAGACCGTGCTCGAACGCACCGCCGAGCTGCGCGAAAGCGAGGCGCGCTACCGCAGCCTGACGGAACTCGCCTCCGACTGGTACTGGGAACAGGACGAGAACGGCAACTTCAGCAAGGTTTCCGGACCGGTGCTGGAAATGCTCGGCATCCGCGTCCACGCGCTGGCGGGCGACACGGGCAGTTCCATGGCGACGGGCTGGAACCAGGCCGAGCAGAAGCACTTGCAGGCGACCATCGCCGCGCGGCAGCCGTTCCTGGATTTCGTCTTCAGCCGCGTCAACGCCGACAACTCGCGGCAGAGTTTCCGCGTGAGCGGAGAGCCGATGTTCAACCAGTCCTCGCGCTTTATCGGCTACCGCGGCATCGGCGTCGAAATCACCGCCAAGCAGTAGCGTCCGGCCATGCCCTCGCTCCACAGCCCAAACCAGAACCACCTGCTCGCCGCCCTGCCCGCCGCCGAGTTCGAGCGCCTGGCCCCGCACCTGGAACTGGTGCCGATGCTGCTCGGCCAGATCCTCTACGAGCCCGGCGGCCAGATGCAGCACGCCTACTTCCCCGCCACCTCCATCGTCTCCCTGCACTACGTCATGGAATCCGGCGCCTCGGCCGAGACCGCGGGCGTGGGCAACGAAGGCATGGTCGGCATGGCGCTGTTCATGGGCGGGGATTCGACGCCGAGCTCGGCGGTGGTGCAGACCGCGGGCCACGGCTACCGGCTGTCGGGCCGCCTGCTGAAGCAGGAATTCAACCGCGCCGGCCAACTGCAGCGCCTGCTGCTGCGCTATACGCAGGCGCTGATCGCGCAGATGATCCAGACCGCCGCCTGCAACCGCCACCATTCGGTCGAGCAGCAGTTGTGCCGCTGGCTGCTGCTCACGCTGGACCGCGTGCCTTCGCGCGAACTGGTCATGACGCAGGAACTGGTCGCCAGCATGCTGGGCGTGCGGCGCGAAGGCATCACCGAAGCGGCGGGGAGACTGCAGGCCTCGGGCGTGATCCGCTACCGCCGCGGGCATATCTCGGTGATCGAGCGCGCCGGCCTGGAAACCCGCTCCTGCGAATGCTATGCCGTGGTCAAGAAGGAACTGACCCGGCTGCTGTCCGATGTGCGCTGCCGCCAGGGCAGCGCAGCCGCGGTCGGGTAGGCGCCGTCAGAGCGGGTTGCGCCCGCTGATCACCCTCAGCAGGATCACCACCACCGCTATCACCAGCAGCACGTGGATGAAGCCGCCCATGGTGTAGGCGGTGACGAGGCCCAGGGCCCACAGGATGATGAGGACGACGGCGATGGTGTAGAGCATGTGTATCTCCTTGGTAGCCCGCATCCTGCGGCAAATAAATTCTTCCGTATGTGCGCTGGCGCTCAGACTGCCTCCGTGGAACGGCAGAAACTGTGCTACGAGACCGCCGGGTATCTTTCCGCTTTTGCTGGCAGTCAGACGTTGGGAGACAACAAGGCAAGGCGGAACCAGCGCTACTTATTCATCGAAAGAGAGATCATGAAAAACACGTTTACGAAGAAGCAACTCGGCCTGGCCGCCGCAAGCGCGGTTGCGCTCAGCGTCGTGTCGGGCGCCGCGTTCGCCCAGTCCGTCGGGCCGGCCCTGGACCGGGAACTGTGGAGAGATACTCCGCAGCAGATCTGGAAGAACGGCTACGGCGAATGCTGGCACAGCGCCTACGGCCCGCCGCCCGGCTACAACGAATGCAACCCGGCGCCGGTCGCGCAGTACGTGGCCCCGCCGCCGCCCCCGCCGCCCCCGGCGCCGGTGTACGTCGCGCCGCCCCCGCCGCCGCCTCCGGCCGTGATTCCGGCCCCGCTGCCGCCCAAGAAGACGCGCGGTTGAGGGAGCTGGTTGCGGGTCTGCTCGCCGCCTGCCTGGCCGCAAGCCAGGCAGGCGCGGCAGACGGCAAGCGGGCGGATTTCGAACGCGAACGCGCGTCGGATGAGGCGCGCTACGTCGCGGACTGGGTCGCCGAATCCGGCGACAACAATGGCCTGCCCTTCGTGATCCTCGACAAGAAGGACGCGATTATTTTCGTCTTCGACGCGGACGGGCGCCTGCGCGGCGCCGCGCCGGCGCTGCTCGGCCTGGGCAGGGGCGACACCGCCCTGCCCGGCATCGGCGCGCGGGAATTGTCGAACATCGCACCCAAGGACCGCGTCACGCCGGCCGGCCGCTTCGTCGC
>CAZPNH010000277.1:0-4047 GCA_964587635.1 uncultured Bordetella sp. | reverse complement strand
GGCGATGGCGTGGGCGAGCTTCTCGGGGCTGCGGTAATGCAGGTCGTGCAGCGTCTTCGCCAGCATGTGCGGGCCGGTGAGGGTGAATTTGAGCGGCTTGCGGGCGAGCTTCTTCGCGCGCGCGCAGGCGAGCGCGAGGTTCAGGGTGCCGGCGGCAACCGGCCCGTCGACCACGCCGGGCGGTTTGGCGCGGAAACGCATGCCCGCGCCCTTCGCATAGGCGAGCCACTCCGAGAAGCCGATCTCGCTGCGGATGCCGCGCATCGGCCGCGTGAAGTACTCGATCATGCCGTTGGTCTCGGGATGGTTCAGGTCGAAGCGGTAGAGCTCGCCGTCGCACACCAGGTCGATGCCGGCCTGCTCCTGGGTGTGCAGCACCACGCGCATCGCGTCCTCGAGCGCCTGCTCGGAAGGCGCGGCGGCGAGCCAGTCGGGCAGCGGATAGGAACCGACGACGGTGGTCTTGATGCGCGGCGCTTTCATCGCGGCGATTATAATTCACCAGATGGTTAACTTCGAAGGCATCGAGGCGCTGGAAGAGTTCATGACGCGCCCGTCGGCGGAACTCGCCGCGGACCTCGCGCGCGCGCCCGGCGACATCCTGATACTGGGCGTCGGCGGCAAGATGGGCCCGACGCTGGCGCGCATGGCCAAGCGCGCGGCGCCGGCGCGGCGCGTGATCGGCGTGGCGCGCTTCTCGGAGAAGGGTCTGCGCGAAAAGCTCGAGGGGCAGGGCGTCGAGTGCATCGCCTGCGACCTGCTCGACCGCGCTGCGCTGGAGCGGCTGCCGCGCCCGCCCAACCTGGTCTTCATGGCCGGGCACAAATTCGGCGCCGCCGGGAACGCCGCGTTCACCTGGGCCATGAACGTGCGCGTCCCGTACATGGTGGCCGATATCTTCCGCGAGTCCCGCTGCGTGGTGTTCTCCACCGCCTGCGTCTATCCGTTCGCCGAGGTATCGGGCGCGGGCGCCCGCGAGGACGCGCCGGCGCTGCCGCCGCCCGGCGACTACGCGACGTCCTGCGTCGGCCGCGAGAAGGCCTTCGAATACGGTTCGCTGACGCATGGCACGCCGGGCCGCCTGGTGCGCCTGGAATATGCGATCGACATGCGCTACGGCGTGCTGCACGACGTGGCGGCGAAGGTGTTCGCCGGCGCGCCGGTGGACGTGAGCATGGGCCACGTCAACGTCATCTGGCAGGGCGACGCCAACGAGCAGGCGCTGCGGCTGCTCGCGCACTGCACCGTGCCGATTTCGCCGCTGAATGTGAGCGGCCCGGAGGTCGTGAGCGTGCGCTGGCTTGCCGCCGAATTCGGCAAGCGCTTCGGCAAAGAGGCGGTAGTGACCGGGAAAGAGGCGCCCACCGCATGGCTGGTGGATTCGAGCGCCGCGCAAAAACTGCTGGGCGCGCCACGCGTGCCGCTCGCCACCATGATCGATTGGCAGGCCGACTGGATCGCGCGCGGCCTGCCCGGCCTGGGCAAGCCGACCCACTTCGAAACGCGGGATGGAAAGTACTGAAGAGCTGGACGACGCCCGCGTCGTGCAGCTCGGCGACGAGCACCTCGCGGGCTGCCTGGCGCTGTCGAAATCGGCCAACTGGAACCAGAACGAAGCCGACTGGCGGCTGATGCTTGCCTACGGCCACGGCTGGGGGGTAATGCTCGCCAACGGCACGCTCGCCGCGTCGACGCTGGTGCTCCCCTATGGCGCCGAGTTCGCCTGGGTGAGCATGGTGCTGGTCCTGCCGGCGCAGCGCCGCAAGGGATACTCCTCCCAGTTGCTGAGAAAGGCCCTGGCCGAAAATTCCAAGGCGGGCCTCGCGTCCATTCTCGATGCGACGCCCGCCGGGCACGAGGTCTACGTGCAGGAAGGTTTCCGCGATACCTGGGGCTTCAGGCGGTTTTCGCTTTCCGCCTTTTCTAAGGGCGTTGCATTCAACAGGGAAGTCCGTCCCATCGCGGCGGCCGACTGGCCGGCAATTCTGGAATTGGATTTGCGCGCATTTGGCGCGAGCCGCGAGCGGTTGCTGCGCAACCTCGCGTCCCGCCTGCCTGAAGCGGCGCTGGTTGCGTGGCTCGACGGGAAACCGGCGGGATTCCTGCTCGGGCGCGATGGCCGCGAGGCGCGCCAGCTCGGGCCGTTGGTCGCGCGCGATGAAAAAACGGCGATGGGCCTGCTGAATGCGGCCCTGGCCGGGGTAAGGCCGCCCGTCTACATGGATATCGCAGACCACGCGCCCGCGCTGCAATCCTGGGCGCAGGCGCGCGGCTTCGAGTTCCAGCGGCCGTTCACCCGCATGGTGACGGGTGCGCCGCGGGCCCCCGGGGACGAATCGTTCGTCTACTGCCCCGCTGGGCCCGAGCTCGGGTGACGAGCGGGTTAATCCCTACTTCGCCATCTTGATCGAGCGATCGAGAAACTCGTTGGTGTAGGTCGTCTTGACGTCGAAGGGCTTGTCGATGCCGACGTAGTCGCGCACCAGCTCGTAGTCGGCCTTCATGCGCGCGTCGTCGTGGATGCCGAGCGCGACTTCGCGGGAATACTTGTCGCTCATGAGCACTTCCACCAGCTGCCAGTTGACCATCTCGTTGTCGTAGCTGAGCGCGCCGTTGGCGTCGATGAGCGCCTGCACGCAGGGTTTCGCGTCCTTGACGCAGGCGGCGAAGGCGCGCTGCGTCACCTTGACGAACTTGTCGATCAGCGGCCTGTTCTTCGCCAGGAACTCGGCGTTCACGATGACCGAGTTGCCGTAGGGATTCAGGCCGACGTCGCGCCAGGCGAGGAAGCCCATGTCGGCGCCCAGTTCGCGCGTGAAGACGTGGTGGATGTTGTAGAACGAGGTGGTGACGTCGATCGACTGCGACTTGAGCGCCGACAGCTTCGAATTGGCGTCGATGTTCACCCAGATCACCGACTTCGGATCGATGCCGTTCGCCTTGGCGAGGGCCGGCCACATTACGCGCGCGCCGTCGCCCGCCGGATTGCCGATTTTCTTGCCGGCGAAATCCTTGATGCCCTTGATGCCCGAGCTCTTGAGCCAGTACATGCCCTGCGGCGAGTTGGCGTAGACGTTGAACACCGCGACCGTGTCGGCGCCCTTGCCCTTGGCCACCAGCACGCCGCCCATGTCGGCGAGGCCGATCGGGTTCGCACCGGCGCCGACCTTCTGCGTCGCCAGCGCCGAGCCCTTGCCCGGCTCCAGGTTGAGGTCGATGCCTTCCTTGGCGTACCAGCCGAGCTTCTTGGCGTAGTAGTAGGGGGCGTGATCGCCGCCCGGCACCCAGTTGAGAATGAAGTCGAGTTTTTGCTGGGCCGCGGCCGGAACGGCAGTGAACGCGATCGCGGCGGCAATGAGAAATCTACGCATGAGGCCTCCTCATTTCAGAAGACGCGATGTTACCATCCAGTAACCATCCGGTTAACATGCACTGGACCCAACTGCCCGCCGACGTGCTGGCGCTGCTCCGCCGCGGCGCGGTGATCCCGGCGCATCCGCTGGCGCTGGACGCGGCGCGCCGGCTCGACCCGCGCCGCCAGCGCGCGCTGACCCGCTACTACCTGGACGCCGGCTCGGGCGGCCTGGCGGTGGGCGTGCACGCGACGCAGTTCGCCATCCGCGAGAACGGCATGTACGAGCCCGTGCTCAGGCTTGCCGCCGACGAGGCCAGGTCCTGGGCGAAGCGGCCTGTCGTGCTGGTGGGCGGGCTGTCCGGAAAAACCGATCAGGCGAGGAAGGAAGCCGCGATTGCGCGGGGTCTCGGCTATCACGCGGGCATGCTGTCGCTGGCGCCGATGAAGGGCGCGCCGGTGGATCAACTGGTCGCGCATTGCGCCGCGGTCGCCGCGGAAATTCCGCTGGTGGGCTTTTACCTGCAGCCCGCGGTCGGCGGCATCCACCTGCCGGCGGAGTTCTGGCGCCGCTTCTGCGAAATCGAGAACGTCATCGCGGTCAAGATCGCGCCCTTCAACCGCTACCGGACGCTGGACGTCGTCAGGGGCCTGGTGGCGGCGCGCGCCGAAGAGCGGGTGACGCTCTACACCGG
>CAZPNH010000276.1:0-4050 GCA_964587635.1 uncultured Bordetella sp. | reverse complement strand
ATCCTGCTGGGCCGCGGCAGCATCGGCCTGGGCCAGAGCGTCGCCGAGTCCGGCGAGGATGCGATCGTCTTCGAGATCGATTGACTGGTGGAAGCCCGGCTCCTCGCCTGCGCGGGGACGACGGGAATATTTCTAGCTGTGGTACCTGGTGACCAGATCGACTTCGTTCTTCGAGCCGAGCACCACCGCGATGCGCTGGTGCAGCTTCGAGGGCTGGATGTCCAGGATGGGCGTCTTGCCGTCGGTGGCGGTGCCGCCCGCCTGCTCGACGATGAAGGCCATCGGGTTGGCCTCGTACATGAGGCGCAGGCGGCCGTCCTTGTTCTTGGAATCCCTCGGGTACATGAAGATGCCGCCGCGCGACAGCACGCGGTAGACGTCCGCCACCATCGAGGCCACCCAGCGCATGTTGAAGTCCTTGCCGCGCGGGCCGTCCTTGCCGGCGAGGCATTCGTCGATGTAGCGCTTCACCGGCGGCTCCCAGCGGCGCATGTTCGACGCGTTGATGGCGAACTCGGCCGTGTCGGCGGGAATCTGCAGCTTTTCCTGCGTCAGCGCGAAGCTGTAGGACTCGCGGTCGAGCGTGAAGACATAGGTGCCGTCCCCCACAGTGATGATGAACAAGGTCGTCGGGCCGTACACCGCGAAGCCCGCCGCCACCTGCTTGCGGCCGGGCTGCAGGAAGCATTTCTCGTCGGGCACGGCGACGCCCGGCGGGCAGCGCAGCACCGAGAAGATGGTGCCGACCGAGATGTTCACGTCGATGTTGGAGGAGCCGTCCAGCGGATCGAACAGCAGCAGGTATTCGCCGCGCGGGTAGTGCGTCGGCGTCGGCTTCACGTCCTCCATCTCCTCGGAGACGAGCGCGGCGAGGTTGCCGCCCCATTCGTTGGCCTCGAGCAGGATTTCGTTCGACATCACGTCCAGGTTCTTCTGGATTTCGCCCTGCACGTTCTCGCTGCCGGCCGAGCCGTGGCCGCCGCCCAGCGCGCCCTTGTTGACGCGCGTGCTGATCGCCTTGCAGGCGCGCGCGATGGTTTCGAGGAGCAGCCGCAGGTCGGCGTTGATCCTGCCGGCGCGCTGGCGCTCGATGAGGAACTGGGAGAGGGAAGAGCGTCGCATGGAAGGATTCTACCGCCGGGCCAACAGCGCGGCTTTTATCTCCGTCTGCTGGCCAGCCAGCTGCCGGTGAGCAGCAGCACCGCCATCGTCCAGAGAATCGGCGCCATGCCGAGCGCGCTGCCCACGGCGCCGAAGGCGAGCGGCATGAAGGTCTGGCTGGCGTTGATCATGGTGGTGCGCATGCCGACCACCTCGCCCTGGCGGCCCGGCGGCGAGGCGGCATAGAGCGCCGCCATGATCATCGGCTGCGCGCAGCCCAGGCCCAGGCCGAGCAGGAACGACAGCGCGATCAAGAGCGGCACCTGCGCCACCAGCGGGAACAGCGAGTAGGCGATGCCGGCGATGAGCAGCGCGGCGCAGACCACCGTCCATTCGCTCAGGCGGCGCGCCAACGTGGGCATCGCCAGGCGCACCACGAAGGTCGCCAGCGCGAAGCTGCTCATGACGATGCCGATGGTCGAGGCCGGCAGCCCGATGGTGCGCGTGCCGTAGATCGGGATCACGAAGGTATACATGTCCCAGCCGGTGGCGAGCAGGCCGCTGAACAGGAAGATCGGCAGCAGGCGCGGATTGCGCAGCAGGTCGGCGAGGCGGCGCGGCGCGGCGTCGTCCTTCGCTTCATGGCGCCGGGGCATCGGCGGGCGCCGCCACAGCAGCAGCGCGATGCCCGCGACCGGGGGCACCGCCAGCAGCGCGAAGGCGGTGCGGTAGCCCGCCAGGTCGATGGCGAAGCCGGCCAGCAGCGGGCCGAGGAAGCCGCTGATGGAATAGCCGAGCGCGAACCAGCTGAAATTCACCGCGCGCTCCGCCGGCTGGCCGATGGAGCCGATGACGTGGTTCAGCGCGATGTGCTGCATCATGAATGCGGTGCCGACCACGGCGGCCGTCACGAACAGCATCGGCAATCCGGGCGCGCCGAACGGCAGCAGCACGCCCGCGGCCATGATGGCGCCGGCGATGGCGATCGGCCGGAAGGCGCCGACGCGGTCCACCAGCCGGCCGCCCTGGACCGCCAGCAGCATCGGCAGCAGCGCGTAGAGCGCCATCAGCATGCCGATCTCCAGCGGCGTGGCGCCCTGGTTGATCGCCGCGAGCGACACCGTGATCCGGCTGCCGACGAAGCCGATGTGGCTCAGGACGGTCAGCAGGATGAAAAAGGCGAGCGGCTTCAGAGCCGCGATTTTCGCATAGGCGGCCGCGGCCGCCGCGAAACACGCGGGTTACATGGACGACATTGGTCGGAAACCTGGCGCGCCTAAGCTGCACGCCTTTTCGAGGGAGATCCGCCGCGATGACGCCGAAGCAAGTCGCCCTGGTGCAGGGCAGCTGGGAAAAATTGCAGCCCGCCGCGGAGGCGGTGGCGCAGCTGTTCTACGCCCGCCTGTTCGGCATCGACCCGTCGCTGCAGTCCCTGTTCAAGGGCGACATGAACGAGCAGAGCCGCAAGCTCGCCTCGATGATGACGTTTGCGGTGAACGGGCTCACGCGCCTCGAGTCGATCCTGCCGGGCCTGGAGGCGCTCGGCCGGCGCCACGCGGGCTACGGCGTCAAGGGCGAGCACTACGAGACGGTCGGCACGGCGCTGCTGTGGACGCTCGGCAAGGGCCTCGCGCCGGGCTTTACCGGCGAGGTGCGCGACGCCTGGGCCGCCGCCTACGGCGTGCTCTCCACCGCGATGCGCGTAGCCGCGAAGGAGACCGCGTGAACAAGACCATCCTGTTTTCTTCGCTGGTGCTGCTGGCCGCCGGCTGTGCGAGCCAGCATTCGACCAGGCCCGCGGTTCAGGTGCCAAGCGCGCTCAATCCCGGTGCGGGAGAGATGCTGATGCTGGTCGTGTCCGCCAGGGGCCAGCAGATCTACGAATGCCGCGAGAAAAAGGAGCAGGCCGGGGCTTACGACTGGGCCTTTGTCGCGCCGGAGGCCGAGTTGTTCGACGGCAGCGGCAAGAAAATCGGCAAGCACTATGCGGGCCCGTCCTGGGAAGCAGCCGACGGCAGCAAAATCGTCGGCAAGGTAAAGCAGCTCGCCGCGGCGCCCGATGCCGCGTCCATTCCCTGGCTGCTGCTGGAGGCGAAATCGGCCGGCAATGACGGCGCGTTCAGCAAAGTCACGAGCGTGCAGCGCGTGGCGACGGCGGGCGGCGTGATGCCGCCGAACGGCTGCTCCGTTGCCGGAATGCGGGTAGGCGTCGCCTATACGGCGGACTACTACTTCTATACCGCGAGATGACGGTGGGCTCTTTGCTTCCAGGAGGAATGCGCATGACGCCAAGACAGGCGGAACTGGTCCAGTCGAGCTGGACGGCGCTGCTGCAAAGCTCGGATGCCGCGGCGGAGGACATCGCCCGGCAGTTCTACGACAAGCTGTTCGACCTCGACCCGAGCCTGAGCATCCTGTTCAGGGACGACATGAAAGAGCAGGGGCGCAAGCTGATCGCGATGGTCAGTTTCGCGGTGCAGGGGCTGCTGCGGCTGGAAGTCATCGTGCCCGGCATCCAGGCCCTGGGACGCCGCCACGCCGGCTACGGCGTCGATGACCGGCACTACAGCATGTTCGCCATCGCGCTGCTCTGGACGCTCAGCCAGCGGCTGGATGCGGCGTTCACCGACGAGATGAGGGAAGCCTGGGCGACCGCCTACGGCCTGGTCGCCAACATCATGCGCGACGCCGCCAAACTGGCGGCCTGAGACGGCCTTACGGCCGTTTGCCTTGCAGCGCGGCGATGCGCTGCTCGATCGGCGGATGGGTGGCGAACAGCGCGCCGAACCCGCCCGGACCGCCGCTGATGCCCATCGCCGCCATGGCCTGCGGCAGCACGCCCGGCTGCAGGCCGCCCAGCTTCGACAGCGCGGCCACCATCGGCTGCGGCGAGCCCAGCAGGCGGGCCGAGGCCGCGTCGGCGCGGAATTCACGCTGGCGCGAGAACCA
>CAZPNH010000275.1:0-4058 GCA_964587635.1 uncultured Bordetella sp. | reverse complement strand
CAGCGCTGGGAACCGAAGAACTACGACGGCAAGTTCGAAGGCCCGATGCGCATGCGCACCGCACTCGCCAAATCGAAGAACATGGTGTCGATCCGGATCCTGCAGAGCATCGATCCGAAATACGCGCAGGACTATGTGACGCGGTTCGGCTTCGACGCCGACAAGCACCCGCCGTATCTCACCATGGCGCTTGGCGCCGGTTCGGTGACGCCGCTGCAGATGGCGCGCGCCTACGCGGTGTTCGCCAACGGCGGCTACCTCATACAGCCGTATTTCATCGACAGGATCGTGGACGACCGCGGCAACCCGCTCGGCGTCGCCAAGCCGCCGCGCGCCGGGGACGAGTCGCTGCGGGTGATCGACGCGCGCAACGCCTTCCTCATGGACTCGATGCTGCAGGACGTCACGCGCTACGGCACCGCGGCGAGCGTGGCCAAACTCGGGCGGCGCGACCTCGCGGGCAAGACCGGCACCACCAACGACTTCGTGGACGGCTGGTTCTGCGGCTACCACCCGGAGCTGGTCGGCATCGCCTGGATGGGCTTCGACCAGCCCAAAACGCTCGGAAAAAACCAGACCGGGGGCCGCGTCGCGCTGCCGATCTGGATCGAATACATGGGCAAAGTCCTGAAGGGCATGCCTGAAGCCGTGCGCAGCGTTCCCGAGGGTGTGATATCGGTCAGGACCGATCCCGACCCTGCGGCGCCCGAAGCGAAGGGCGTGTCGGAATATTTCTACCGCGAATTCGCGCCCGTCAAGGAAGAGCCGGGGCCGTCCCCGGCCGCTGCGCCGGCGGAACGGCCGGCGTACTAGGGCGCATTCAGATCCACCGGCGTTTCCGCCTGCTGCGAGGCGAGCTTCGAGACCGCGGCAAAGAGTTCCGTGCCCTCGCGCGTGTCGCGCCACACCGCGCCGTCATGGCGAAAATGGAAGCCGCCGGATTTCGCCGCCACCCAGATCTCTCGCGCGGCGCCGTGCCGGTTGATCACCATCTTCGAGCCGTCCTCGAATTCGATCTCGAGCACGCCCGAGCTCTTGGTCTGCACGTCTGCGTCCGGCGCCGCCGCCTCGAAAGCGCTCTCCAGCGCGGCCAGCGCCGCGCCTGCAAGGGCCTCGAATTCGCTTTCGTTCATGTCGGATGATCCTCGGATGATCCTGCTAACATCCTCATTTTAGTCGCCGTTCGGTCACCTCAATGCGTTCCGCCGCCCTCGTGATGTCGCTGGTCCTGCTTGCCGCCGGTTGCGGCACGCGAGGGCCGCTCTATCTGCGCGACAATCCGCCCCCCGGCGTGAAGCCGCCCAGGCCCGAACCGTACAAGCCGCTGCCCTATCCGCAGGAAGGCAGCGAGGACGACGATGCCGCGGCCAAGAAGCAGTAGCGGCAAGCCGACTCTCTCCCCCGACTCCCTCCCCTCATGACCTTCGCCTACCGCGGCGGCGTGCTGTGCGCCGAAGAGGTTTCGCTGGAAGAAATAGCGCAACGCTTCGGCACGCCCTGCTACGTCTATTCCCGCGCCGCCATCGAGCGCAACTACCGGGCGTTCGAGAGCGCGCTGGCCGGGCGGCCGGCGCTGATTGCGTACTCGGTGAAGGCGAACTCCAACCTCTCGGTGCTCGCGCTGATGGCGCGGCTGGGCGCCGGATTCGACATCGTTTCAGGGGGCGAACTGGCGCGGGTCCTCGCCGCGGGCGGTGATGCGCGCAAGGTCGTTTTCTCCGGCGTCGGCAAGACTGAGGCCGAAATCGAGCAGGCGCTGCGCGCCGGCATCCTGTGCCTGAACCTGGAGTCGGAAGCCGAACTGGCGCGCGTCGATGCGGTTGCCGCCCGCCTGGGCGTGCGGGCGCCGGTCGCGTTCCGCGTCAATCCCGATGTGGATGCCAAAACGCATCCGTACATCTCCACCGGGCTGAAGCAGAGCAAATTCGGCGTCGCCTACGGCGACGCGGAGCGGCTCTATCGCGATGCCGCGCGCCGTCCCAATATCGAACTGATCGGCATCGGCTGCCACATCGGTTCGCAGCTGACGAGCGCGGCGCCTTTCATCGACGCCGCCGCGCGCATCCTCGCGCTGACTGAACGCCTGCAGCGTGCCGGCATCTCCATTTCACACATCGACCTCGGCGGCGGATTCGGGATCCGCTACAAGGATGAGACGCCAGCCCCGGTCGGGACATTCCTGGATGGCGCACTGGGGGTACTCGCCGGACGTAAGGAAACCCTGATCGTCGATCCGGGCCGCGCTATCGTCGGCGAGGCGGGGCTGCTGCTGACGCGCATCGAGTACGTCAAGCCCGGCGAATCGAAAAATTTTGTGGTGGTGGACGCGGCGATGAACGACCTGATCCGGCCGGCCCTGTACGACGCCTGGCACGAGGTGCGCCAGGTGCGGGAGGCGGAATTGGAAGCGGCGGCGGGTGTTTACGACATCGTGGGGCCGGTGTGCGAAAGCGCCGACTTTCTCGCCCGCGAGCGACAGCTCGCCGCGCGGCCCGGCGGTCTGCTGGCGGTGATGTCGGCAGGCGCCTACGGCATGGTGATGAGTTCGAACTACAATACGCGCCCACGCCCCGCGGAGGTGCTGGTTTCAGGCGCAAAAGCGCTGCTGGTCCGCGAACGGGAGAGCGTGGATCAGCTCTTTGCCGCTGAGCGGGTTTTACTTTAGGGTGCGCGCTTTCATGAATTCCAGGACTCGCTATTCGATCGTTGTCGGCGTTGCCGTCGCCGTGGCAGCCGGGGGCGTGGTCGCCTATTTCAGCGCCGACTCGCGTGCCAGGGAAAAGGCGGCCCCCAAGGGTCCCGCCGCATTGCCGGTCTCCGTCATCTCCGCGGTGCAGCAAAACGCCCCGGTGAGGCTGCAGGCCATCGGTAACGTCGAGGCCTACACCACGGTCGCCGTGAAATCGCGCGTCGACGGCCAGATCAATGAAGTGCTCTTCCAGGAAGGCAACGAGGTCAAAAAGGGCGACGTGATCTTCCGCATCGACCCGCGTCCCTTCGAAGCCGCCCTCAGGCAGGCCGAGGCGCAGGCGCTGCGCGATACCGCAAGCCGCGACCAGGCCGTCGCGCAGGAGCGCCGCTACCAGGAGTTGCTCGACAAGAACTTCGTCTCCAAGGACGCCTACGCGCAGTACCGCACCAATGCGGCCACGGCGGAAGCGACCGCCAAGGCGACCCAGGCGATGCTGGAGAACGCCCGCCTCAATCTCGATTACACGATCATCCGGTCGCCGGTCGACGGCTACGTGGGCCGCGCGCTGCTGCAGGCCGGCAACATGGTGAAGGCGAACGACACGATTTCGCTGGTGGTCATCAACCAGGTGAAGCCGGTGTACGTGAGCTTCGCCATCCCCGAGCAACAGTTGCCGACGGTCCGCGAATTGATGCGCAAGGGCTCGCTGACGGTCAATGTCGCGCAGCCCAATTCGGACAAGCGGCTGGCCTCGGGCCGCATCGCCTTCCTCGACAACGCGGTCGACCAGACCACCGGCACGATCAAGGTGCGCGCCATATTCGACAACGCCGACGCGGCGCTCTGGCCCGGACAATTCGTCAGCGTGCTGGTCAAGCTCTACGACCAGGACGCGATCGTGATTCCCTCGCGCGCGCTGCAGACCGGCCCCGCCGGGCAGTTCGTCTACGTGGTGAAGCCCGACATGACCGTGGAAATCCGCAAAGTCACCGTCGCCCGCAGCGAAGGCGACACGGCGGTGCTCGCCGAGGGCGGCCTGGCCAGCGGCGACAAAGTCGTGGTTCGCGGCGCGCTGCGCCTCACACCGGGCGCCAAGGTCAACGTCCTCGAGGGCGCGGCCGCGTCGTGAACCTTTCGGAGATCTTCGTCCGCCGGCCGGTCATGACCGTGCTGGTCATGTTCGGTCTCCTCATTTTCGGCATCGTCGCGTTCCGGCTGCTGCCGGTGAGCCAGCTACCCAACGTCGACTATCCGACCATCCAGGTCACCGCCGAGCTGCCGGGCGCGGCGCCGGAAACAATGGCGTCAGCGGTGGCGACGGTGCTCGAGAAGCAGTTCTCGACCATCGCCGGCATCGATTCGATGA
>CAZPNH010000274.1:0-4059 GCA_964587635.1 uncultured Bordetella sp. | reverse complement strand
CCCCAACACCTTGCCTTCCTTACACGGATGAAGATCGGTTCAAGAAGGCGGTGAAAAGTCAGCGGTGGAAGATCCTTTTCACTCCCTACCAGCACGTGACGACTCACGGCTACATTCTCGACGTCTTTGAAGATCCATCAAAAAAAGAACACGTCGAAGGATTAGTATTGAAGGCGGTCCTAGAGCACATATCGAACCACTTTGATCACTGGCGCAAACCATTCGGCACGTATGTCACTTCGCTAGTCGATCCGGCCATTTCAGAAGTTGTTGCCGCTTGTTTTCGTCGCATCTTGCCTGCTGATACACAAGTTCAAATTCCAATTGAACTGTGTCATGACGGAATACGCGCTCAGGTATTGCGAACGCAAAAGGAACGGCTTGCTTGGTCAAAGAGCGCGAGTTGGGCTGCAAAGAGAGCTAAGTTCTCTCCCGATCGTCAATAGGAGCTTGAGTGCCTTCGCAAAGAAGTGCGATCGGCCCAGAATGGCTCAATAATTGTTTGCAATGGAAGCATCATGATCTTCTCGAAGGACAATGAGGCGATGGCCGAAATCGACGGCGCGTTTCTTAGAATCCATGGAAAATCTCTTTGGATCACACTCGTTGAATCAAAAAATCTCCGAAAGCATGGTGACTCCAAATCAATTCAACAATTGCGAGATGTAGTGGCAAAGCTCGGAATAAAGAAGGCAAACCTCTTGAAAAAGGGAAGTTATTCAGTCGCCGAATTCCGCGTTCCATAGGTCGAGCATTGCCCAATCCGGGGCAATGCCGCCCTTTGCAATAGTCTCCTGCCGCTTCCCGGCCTCGGCGGAAATGTGGCTATTCGACCTTAATCCCCGCCTGCTTCACGATCGGCCACCACTTCTCGATCTCTGCCTTGTGATGAGCACGTAGGGCTTCGGGGGTTTGCTGTTCGCGCGGCGGGATTTCCTGGCCGAGGTCGGCGAGCTTAGCGCGCGTTGCGGGATCGGCGAGTGTTTCGACGAGCGCGGCGTTGAGTTTCGCGATGATGGCCGGCGGCGTGCCTTTGGGCGCCCAGATGCCGTGCCAGACGGCCATGTAGAAGTTCGGCAGTCCGGCTTCGTCGACGGTCGGGATGTCGGGGGCGGCGGCGAGGCGCGTCTTTGAGGTCACGGCGTAGGCGTGCACTTTGCCGGCGCGGATCTGCGGCAGGGAGTTGGCGGCCTGGTCGAACATGAAGTCAATCTGCCCTGAGAGCATGTCCTGCATCGCCGGGGCCGAGCCGCGGTAGTGAATGATTTGCGGCTTGGTGCCGGTGACGTTCTGGAAGTACACGGCGCTCACGTGCCCGGGTGTGCCCGCGCCGCCGGTGCCGACCGAGGCGGTGTTCTGGTTGGCTTTTTCCCAGACAAGGAACTCTTTCAGGGTCTTCGCGGGAACGGCCATCTTGGCGACCAGGATCTGCGGGTTGGTGGCGATCATCGCCACCGGCTCGAGGTCGGTCAGCAGGTCATAGGTGAGCGGATAGATGGCGCCGTTGACCACGTGCGTGCCGATGTGGCCGATACCAAGCAGATAGCCGTCGGGCGTGGCCTTCACGACCCGCGCAACGCCGATGGAGCCCCCGGCGCCGGTGGTGTTGTCGACGATCACCGTCTGTCCGATCGCAGAGGTCATGCGCGCGGAGACGATGCGCGCGATGGAGTCGGTGGGGCCGCCGGCGGAAAACGGCACGACCAGCGTGATCGGCCGATTCGGGTAGCTTTGCGCCCCCGCGCCGAGCGCGCAGCCGAGCAGTACCGCGAACAGAATTCCTCGTGAACCCCTCATTCCTGCCCCTCCCTTGGTGTGCAAACACACAGACTATACGGGCATCGACGCTTATTGTTCAGAATCGGAAGGCCGGATTTATCGAGAGGTGCGTCATGAAATGGGCAGGCATGTTCTTTCTCGGCTTCGTCATCCTGATCGGCGGACTGCTCGCCGCGCTCTGGAAACTGGGCGTGCTGCAGCACATCGAAACGACCTGGATCGTGATCGCGGTCGCGATCCTGGCTGGCATAGGAATCATGATCTCGGTCGCCAACAGCGGGACCAAGGAAAACATCCAGATCGACCGGAAGTAAGCGAACGGCGGCGCCGCGTCCGGCCGCCTCAGCTGTCCGGGGACGAGTCCGGCTCCGAAGCCTTTGCATGCAGCCGTTCCCATATCTCGGTGAGCTGCCGCGGCAGTTCGTGCACGCTGAACGGCTTGAGCACGATGCCCGCGGCCCCGAGGGTTTTCAGTTCTTCCACCCCGCGCTGCGTCGCGCTCGCGGTCAAGAAAACGACGGGAATGCGCGCCAGGACCGGATCGGCCTGAATGCGCCTGAACAGCGTTACCCCGTCGACTTCCGGCATCACGTAGTCGAGAAGAATCAGGTCGGGCGCGATGTCGCGCGCCATTTCCATCGCCTGTTGCGCATCCATGCAGGCATGCACCCGGATGCCGCCGACCCGCTCGAGGGAAAGCTTGACGATGCGCTGAACGTCCCACGCATCGTCGACGGTGAGGACGCTTTCGAGACGCCTGCCGTTTCCTCGCACCGGGCTCATGGCGACAATATAACCCGCCGGAGCTCAGCCGCTCATGGCGGATTCAGCCGCGCTTCGCTGCTTCCTTTGCGATGCGGCGGCCGAGGCGCGGAAACAGCATGCCGACCTGCTGCCGGTAGGCGCGGTAGCGGTCGCCGAAGTGCGCGACCAGGTCGCGCTCTTCGAACCAGACGCCGACCAGGATGTAGCCCGTGCCGCCCGCCGCGAACAGCAGGTGCCCGAGGGTCATCTCGGGCGCGGCCCAGAGGCCCAGCACGAAGCCGAGGTAGATCGGATGGCGGACGTACTTGTAGAGGAAAGGCGTGCGGAACTCCTGCTCCGGGATCCTCGCGCCCATCAGTTGGTAGAAGACCTGGCGCAGGCCGAACAGCTCGAAGTGGTTGATCAGGAAGGTGGCCACCAGCAGGATGACCCAGCCGAGCCAGAACACGACCTGGATGGCGGTGACGGCGGCCGGATCCTTGACGGACCAGACGACGCCCTCGATCGGCTGCCAGTACCAGCACAGCGCGCCCAGCGCGAGGCTCGCGGCGAGCACATAGGTGCTGCGTTCGACCACCAGCGGCACGAAACGCGTCCACCAGATCTTGAAGCTCTTGCGCGCCATCACGCTGTGCTGCAAGGCGAACAGCGTAAGCAGCGCCAGGTCGATGAGCAGCGCGCTGCCGGCCGGGCTTGTCGCGGCGCTGTCGAGCCCCCGCGGCACGCCGAAGTTGCCGATGAAACCGACGGCATAGAGGAAGCTGGCGACGAAAGCCAGATAGGCAAATGCACCGTAGGTAAACGCGAGCATGGCAACGCACTCCCGGAAAATAGGCCAGCGGGCGAGAATGCATGCGCGATGTATCCGCCCGATTGCCCGGCGGTAACCGGCCGGTATCAGCGCCCCGCCGCTGCCCCGCGCGCATCGCCGGCGGAACGCGCTAGGATCACGGCATGAAGAAGCCGAGCGCCCTCGTCAAGTACCTCAGCCAGTACGTCATCGGCCAGGACGACGCCAAGAAGACGCTGGCGGTCGCCGTGTACTCGCACTTCAAGAAGATCGCGAGATCGCGGGAAGAGACCGCCCATATCGCCAAGAGCAACGTGCTGCTGATCGGGCCCACCGGCAGCGGCAAGACCCTGATGTGCGAGACGCTGTCGCGGGCACTGGAAGTGCCGTTCGTCACGGCGGAAGCCACCTCCCTCGCGCAAAGCCGGTACGTCAACGAGGAGATCGAGGCCATCCTGCAGCGGCTGCTCGAGCGCGCGGGCGGCGACGTGGCGAAGGCCCAGAGCGGGATCGTGTTCATCGACGAGATCGACAAGCTCAAGGCGACCGGCGGCCAGGGGACCAGCTCGGGCGAGAGCGTGCAGCATTCGCTGCTGAAGATCATGGAAGGCAGCATCGTCAAGCTGGCCACCGGCCAGTACGTCGACACGACGGACATCCTGTTCATTTGCGGCGGCGCGTTCGTCGGGCTGGAGAGGATCACCTCGAAGGCACAGACCTACGGC
>CAZPNH010000273.1:0-4063 GCA_964587635.1 uncultured Bordetella sp. | reverse complement strand
CCTAGCGTCATGCCCGCCTCGGCGCTCGCGCTTGTCGTCCTCGCCGGACTGATCCACGCCATCTGGAACATCGCCGCCAAGAAGGCGGGCGGCGATGCGCGCTTTGCCGCGTTCACCAGCGTGATCGGCATCGTCCTCTGGGCGCCGGTCGGCATCTGGTTCGGCTGGCGCGTGATCCCGGGCTGGGGCGCGCTCGAGTGGGGCTTCGTCGCCCTCAGCGGCGTGCTGCTCGTGCTGTACTACGTCGCGCTGCTGAGCGGCTACCGCAAGGCGGACCTGACAGTGGTGTACCCGCTCGCGCGCGGATCGGGGCCGCTGCTGTCGTCCACGGTGGCGATCCTGTTCCTCGGTGAGCGCATCACGCTGTTCGGGCTGGCGGGTATCGCCGCCGTGGTCGCGGGCGTGTTCCTCATCGCCGGCGGTCCGGCGCTGTTCCGCGCGGCGCACGACCCTGCGAAGAAGGCAATGGTGCGCAGGGGCATGGCCTACGGCCTGCTTACCGGCGTGTTCATCGCCAGCTACACGGTGGTGGACGGCTACGCGGTCAAGTTCCTGCTGATGTCGCCGATCCTGCTCGATTACTTTTCCACGTTCGTGCGCATCGGCTTCCTCGCGCCCGCGGCGCTGCGCGAGCGGGACGCCCTGGCGGACCTCTGGCGGCGGCAATGGAAATACGCGCTCGTGGTGGCGGCCATCAGCCCGATCGGCTACGTGCTGGTGCTCTACGCCATGCAGTCGGCGCCGCTGTCGCACGTGGCGCCGGCGCGCGAGGTCTCCATGCTGTTCGCGGCGCTCATCGGCGGCCAGCTGCTGGGCGAGGGCGACCGCCTGCTGCGCGTCGCCGGCGCGGCGTGCATCGCCGCGGGTGTGATGGCGCTCGCGCTGGGGTAGCATCCGCACCCCATGTTCGGTTCCATCGTTCGCGGCATCTTCAAGCTCGGCTGGCCGGTGCTCATCGCGCAGCTCGCGGTGATGATCAACGGCGTCATCGACACGGTGATGGCCGGGCGCCTGAGCGCCGCGGACCTCGCCGCGGTGGGCATCGGCGCGAGCATCTATTTCAGCATCTTCGTCACGCTCATGGGCGTGCTGATCGCGCTCACGCCGGTGGTGGCGCAGCTCTACGGCGCCGGCAAGCTGGACGACATCGGCGAGGAGGTGCGCCAGAGCCTGTGGCTCGGGATGCTGATGACCGCGGTGGCCTGCGTGCTCATCTATTTCCCCGATCCTTTCCTCGCGCTGGCGCAGGTGGCGCCCGAAGTCGAGGAGAAGACGCGCAGCTACCTGCGCAGCATCGCCTACGGCGTGCCGGCGATGCTGCTGTTCCGCGTGTTCTATTCCTTCACCACCGCGGTATCCCGGCCGCGCGTGATCATGGCGCTCAACCTGGTCGGGCTGGCGCTGAAAATCCCGCTCAACATAGTATTTATGTACGGCACCCTGGGCATGCCGGCGCTGGGCGGCCCCGGCTGCGCGGTGTCCACGACGGTCATCGCCTGGACCACCGCGATCCTGGGCTGGACGGTGTGCCGGCTGGATCCCGCCTACCGGCCGTTCGGCGTGTTCGCGCGCTGGTCCTGGCCGCGCTGGGGCGAGCAGCTGCGCCTGCTGCAGATCGGCCTGCCGATCGGCTTCAACTTCCTGGTGGACGTCACTTCGTTCACCTTCATGGCGCTGTTCATCGCGCGGTTGGGCGTCGCGAGTTCGGGCGGCCACCAGATCGCCGCCAACCTGACGTCGCTCATCTACATGATGCCGCTGGCGATGGCGAGCGCCTCGGGCGTGCTCACCGGCCAGGCAATCGGCGCGGGCGACCTGCCGCGCGCGCGGCTCACAGGCATCGTCGGCATCGGCAGCGGACTGGCCTGCGCCTGCGTGCTCGGCTTGCTGGTGTGGCTGGGCCGCGACTGGATCGCCGGGCTGTACACGCGCGACGGCCAGGTGCGCGCGATGGCGGCCACGCTGCTCGCCTACGTCGCCGGGTATCATCTGTTCGACGCCGTGTCGGCCATCGCGGTGAGCGTGCTGCGCGGCTACAAGAAAACCGTGGCGCCGATGCTGTTCAACATCGTCGCGCTGTGGGGCATCGGCCTGGGCGGCGGCTACCTGCTGGCCTTCGGCCCGGCCACGCACATGGGCGCGCCGGGCTTCTGGGTCGCGGCCACGGCCGGCGTCGTCACCGGCAGCCTGTTGATCGTGTCCTACTTCCTGAGGATCAGCCGTCCCGCATGAGCGCGCGCAAGGACCGCACGGCAGCGATGCCGTTCATCATGGCCACCACGCTGATCGACATGGTGTCCATCGGCCTGATCATTCCGGTGCTGCCCGCGCTGGTGGGCAGCTTCACGGGCTCGCAGACCGACCAGGCGTTCTGGTACGGCGTGGTGACGTTTTCCTTCGGCTTCGCCAATTTCTTCGCTTCGCCGATCTTGGGTTCGCTCTCGGACTGCTACGGCCGGCGCCCGGTGCTGCTGATCGGCTTCTGCGGCCTCGCACTGAGTTTCCTGCTCACCGCGCTCGCCACCAGCGTGTGGATGCTGATCGCGATACGGCTGGTGAGCGGTGCGATGCAGGCCAACATGTCGGTGTCGAACGCCTACGTCGCGGACATCACCGCGCCCGAGGAGCGCGCCAAGCGCTTCGGCATGCTGGGCGCGATGTTCGGCATCGGCTTCATCCTCGGGCCGGTGATGGGCGGGCTGCTGGGCGCGATCAGCCTTCAGCTGCCGTTTTTCGTCGCCGGCAGCCTCGCGCTGGTGAACCTGGCGAACGGCTACTTCGTGCTGCCGGAATCTCTGCCCCCCGAGCGCCGGCGCAAGTTCACGTGGCGGTCCGCCAATCCGGTCGCCTCGCTGCGCGGATTGACGCAGTTGAAGGGCGCGGGCCTGCTGGTGGCGGTGATCGCCTGCGCCGGACTCGCGCAGTTCACGCTCTACACCTGCTGGGTGCTGTATACGACCTTCAAGTTCGGCTGGGGGCCGCAGGAAAACGGCTGGTCGCTCGCGGCGGTCGGCGTCGTCTCGGCCACGGTGCAGGGCCTGCTGCTCGGGCGCCTGCTGCGCTTTTTCAGCCCGAAGCGGTTGGCCGTGCTCGGATTGCTGTCGTCCACGCTCGCCTACCTGCTGTGGGGCGCGGCGACCGAGGGCTGGATGATGTTCGCCATCATTTTCGTCAACCTGCTGGGCGCCACGGTGGCCGCGTCCATCCAGAGCATCATCTCGAGCGCCGCGGAGCCGGGCAGGCAGGGGCAGGCGCTGGGCGCGCTGGGCGGCCTGAACAGCCTGATGGCGGTGATCGCGCCGGTGCTGGGCGCGCCCATTCTGACGATGGTGTCGCACCTGCCCAAGGGCGACTGGCGCATCGGCGCGCCGTTCTTCTTCTGCGCCGCGTTGCAGGCGACAGCGCTGATCCTCGCGGTGATCCACTTTCGCGCCGAACGCGCGCGGCTGGCTATACTGCGCTCGAACAATCCCGGCTGAGGAGTCCGCCATGTCCGTCCATCCGCTGCGCGCAACCGACCCCATCCTCCAGGCGAAGATCCACCTCGCCGCCGCCCATCGCCTTGCGGTGTTCCACGAACTGGAAGAGGGCATCGACAACCACTTCACCGTCACGGTGCCCGGACGCAGCGGCCAATACCTGATCCTGCCCTTCGGCCTGCACTGGTCCGAGGCGCGCGCGAGCGACATGATCGTGTTCGACGAAGCCGGCCGGACGTTGGAGGGGGAAGGCGTGGTCGAGCTCTCGGCGCAATGCATCCACGCGCCCATCCACCGCATCAGCGGCGCGCGCGTGGTGCTGCACACCCACCAGACCTGGGCGGTGGCGCTCAACATGCTGAAGGACAACCGCCTGCTGCCCGCCAGCCAGACCGCCGCCTTCTACTACGGCCGCGTCGCCTACGACGATACCTACATGGGCACCGCCGACACGCTGGAAGAAGGCGAACGCCTTGCGAAAGTCTTGGGAAACAAGCACACCATCTTCATGAAGAATCACGGCATCCTCGTAACCGGCGACACGGTGGCGCAGGCTTACCGGCGCCTGTACAAGCTGGAGCGCG
>CAZPNH010000272.1:0-4067 GCA_964587635.1 uncultured Bordetella sp. | reverse complement strand
ACCGGCAACATGCTGGTGCCTTCGCTCGCGGTCTGCGCCGGCGTGGTGCTGCTGATCCCGCTGTCCCCCTTGCTGATCTTCGGCTTCGGGCCGGTGCCCGGGCTGGGGATCGCCGGCGCGGGTTTCGCGGTATTGCTGACCACCGTGCTTACCGGCCTGGTGCTTGCCTGGTACATCGGGTCCGGCCGCAGCCTGGTGCGCCTCAAGCTGGCCGCGCTGCGGCGGCCGCTGTTCATCGACATCCTGCGCGTCGGCGCGGTAGGCGCGATCAGCACCTTGCAGACGAGCCTGACGGTGATCCTGACCACGGCGCTCGTCGGCGTCGCGGGCGGTGCCTATGCCGTGGCGGGTTACGGGACCGGCGCGCGCCTGGAGTACCTGCTGGTGCCGCTGGTGTTCGGCCTCGGCGCGCCGCTGGTGGCGCTTGTCGGCACCAATATCGGCGCCGGACAGCAGGCGCGGGCGCTGCGCATCGCCATGACGGGCGGCGCGCTGGCCTTCGCGCTCGCGGAGACCGTCGGTGTCGTGGCGGCGATCTGGCCGCAGGCCTGGCTCGGGATGTTCGGCCACGACCCGCACATGATCGAAACCGGCAGCGCCTACCTGCGCGTCGTCGGGCCGGCCTACGGATTCTTCGGTCTCGGCCTGTCGCTCTATTTCGCGTCGCAGGGCGCGGGCCGGCTCATGTGGCCGCTGTTCGCCGGCCTGCTGCGCCTCGTGATCGCCATTGGCGGCGGATGGCTCGCGCTGAAGCTCACCGGCTCGCTCGGCTGGCTGTTCGCGGCGCTCTCGCTCGGGCTCGTCGTCTACGGCGTCCTGCTCGGGACCGCGATCGGTTCCGGGGTGTGGTTTCGCAAGCGCTGACCGGCGGGCGCGCCCGCCCGGCGTAGTGCCGCTAGAATCGTCTGCCACCGGAATGGGAGACGAGAATGGATGCGCGCGCCGCCGTTGCAACCGCCGCCGGCAAACCCCTGGTTGTCGAGACAGTCCAGCTGGACGGCCCGCAAGCGGGCGAAGTGCTGGTCGAAATCAAGGCGACGGGCATCTGCCACACCGACGAGTTCACCCGCTCGGGCGCCGATCCTGAAGGCCTGTTCCCGGCGATCCTCGGGCACGAGGGCGCGGGCGTGGTGGTGGATGTGGGGGCCGGCGTAACGTCGCTGCGCAAGGGCGACCACGTCATCCCGCTCTACACGCCGGAGTGCCGGCAGTGCAAATCCTGCCTGTCGCGCAAGACCAACCTTTGCACGGCGATCCGCGGCACGCAGGGCAGGGGCGTCATGCCCGACGGCACGAGCCGGTTTTCGCTGAAGGGCAAGCCCGTTCACCATTACATGGGCTGTTCCACGTTCTCCAATTACACGGTGCTGCCCGAGATCGCGCTGGCGAAAATCCGCGCGGACGCGCCCTTCGACAAGGTCTGCTACATCGGCTGCGGCGTCACCACCGGCATCGGCGCGGTGATCAACACGGCGAAAGTCGAGGCGGGCGCCAACGTGGTGGTGTTCGGCCTGGGCGGCATCGGCCTGAACGTGGTGCAGGGCGCGCGCCTGGTGGGCGCGAACATGATCGTCGGCGTGGATTTGAATGAAAAAAGGGAATCTCTGGGGCGAAAATTCGGCATGACGCATTTCGTCAACCCGAAAAACCACAAGGATCTCGTCGCCCACCTGGTGGAACTCACGGGCGGCGGCGCCGACTACAGTTTCGAATGCATCGGCAACGTCGAGGTGATGCGCCAGGCGCTCGAGTGCTGCCACCGCGGCTGGGGCGTGTCGGTGATCATCGGCGTGGCGGGATCCGGGCAGGAGATCAAGACCCGGCCCTTCCAGCTGGTGACGGGGCGCGTCTGGAAAGGCACGGCCTTCGGCGGGGCGAGGGGCCGCACCGACGTGCCGAAGATCGTCGACTGGTACATGGAAAAGAAAATCAACATCGACGACCTGATCACCCACGTGATGCCGCTGGAGAGGATCAACGAGGCCTTCGACCTGATGCACGCTGGCACTTCGATCCGTTCCGTGGTCACATTCTGATATGAGCCGGGAAGGGGCGATCGCCCACGCAGAGCGCTACTTCGACGGCGGCGGATTCTTCGCCGACCTCGCGCGCCGCGTCGCCATTCCCACCGAGAGCCAGAACCCGGAGCGAGGCCCGGACCTCGCGCGCTACCTTTCGGGCGAGATGCGGTCCAGCTTCGAGCGCCTCGGCTTCCGCTGCCGCATCTTCGACAACCCGCTGGCCCAATACGGCCCCTTCCTGATCGCCGAGCGCATCGAGGATCCGGCGCTGGTCACGGTTCTGTCCTACGGGCACGGCGACGTGATCCGCGGGCAGGAGAAAAGCTGGAAGGCGGGGCTCGACCCCTGGACGCTCACGCGCGACGGCGACCGGCTCTACGGCCGCGGCACCGCCGACAACAAGGGCCAGCATTCGATCAATCTCGGCGCCATGGCTGCCGCGATTGCCGCGCGAGGGGCTTTGGGTTTTAACCTGAAAGTACTCATAGAGACGGGAGAGGAAGTCGGGTCTCCCGGTCTGCAGGAATTTTGTGCCCGGAACAAAAACCTGCTGAAAGCGGACGTATTCATCGCCTCAGACGGGCCGCGCCTGCAGCCAGGGCGGCCGACCATCTTTCTCGGTTCGCGCGGCGCGTTCAACATGGATCTGGTGGTGGACTTGCGCGAAGGCGGCCACCATTCGGGCAACTGGGGCGGGCTGCTGGCCAACCCGGGCGTGATCCTCGCCCACGCGCTCGCGAGCATCACCGGGCCGAAGGGCGAGATCAAAGTGAAGGAATGGCGTCCGGATACCCTCACGCCCGCGGTGCGCGAAGCGCTGGCGGGACTGGAAGTGGACGGCGGCGCCGACGGTCCGAAAGTGGACCCGGACTGGGGCGAGCCCGGCCTCACGCCCGCGGAGCGCGTGTTCGGCTGGTCGAGTTTCGAGGTGCTGGCCTTCACGGCGGGCACTCCGGACAAGCCGGTCAACGCCATTCCGCCGCGCGCGAGCTGCCACTGCCAGTTGCGCTATGTGGTGGGCGTAGACCCGGCCGACATCGTGCCGTCCCTGCAGCGCCACCTTGCGGATGCGGGATTCCCGATGGTGAAGGTGACCGCCGCCCGCGAAGGCTTTTTTCCGGCGACGCGCCTGGACCCTCGGCACCCCTGGGTCCTGTGGGTCAGGAAATCCATCGAAAAAACCAGCCGGCAACAGACCGCGATCCTGCCCAACCTGGGGGGCTCGCTGCCGAACGACGTGTTCTCGGATCTGCTGGGCCTGCCGACGGTCTGGATCCCGCACTCCTATGCATCCTGCAGCCAGCACGCGCCCAACGAGCATATGCTGGCGCCGGTCGCGCGCGATGCGTTGCGGCTCATGGCAGGATTGATGTGGGACCTCGGCGAATCCGCCGGTTTGCCCAAAAAATAAATCCAGACAAGGAAGACTTCATTGGCCAAGTACGTCTACACCATGCGGCGCGTCAGCAAGACCGTGCCGCCGCAGCGCACGATCCTCAGGAACATTTCGCTCAACTTCTTTCCGGGCGCCAAGATCGGCGTGCTGGGCCTGAACGGCTCGGGCAAGTCCACGCTGCTCAGGATCATGGCCGGCGCCGACGACGCCTACGAGGGGGAAGTGGTGCGCATGCCCGGCATCCAGGTCGGCTACCTGCCGCAAGAGCCGGCGCTGGATGTCGCGAAGACGGTGCGCGAGGAAGTCGAGGAATCGCGCGGCGAGGTGGCCGAGGCGAAGAAGCAGCTGGAGGCGGTCTATGCCGCCTATTCGGAAGAGGGCGCCGACTTCGACAAGCTCGCTGCCGAGCAGGCGCGGCTGGAGGCGCTGGTGAATACCGCCGACACGGGGCAGGAGCTGGAGATCGCCGCAGATGCCCTCCGATTGCCGGCATGGGACGCGAAGATCGGAATTTTAAGTGGAGGGGAAAAGAGAAGAGTTGCTCTGTGCAAGCTCTTGCTCTCCAAGCCCGACCTGCTGCTGCTGGATGAGCCGACCAACCACCTGGACGCCGAGAGCGTGGACTGGCTGGAGCAGTTCCTGCAGCGCTT
>CAZPNH010000271.1:0-4106 GCA_964587635.1 uncultured Bordetella sp. | reverse complement strand
CGGCCTGATGCCCGAGCGCGGCACGCTTTCGGTGGAGAAGGCGCGCAAGCTTCTCGGCTACGACCCGCAGTTCCCGCTCGACAAGGGTTTCGTGCGCTACATCGAGTGGTACAAGGCGCTCGCCGCGGCGCAGCCGCAGCTGTTTCGCAACGGCTAGCGTGACCGCGCTCGACCGCTACCGGCTCGAGCCCGATTCCTGGCTGAGCGGGATTCTCGGACGGCCGTCGTGGAATGTCGTAGCAGAGCGCCCGGGCAGCGCGGGCTCAGCCGCGCTGTCTGCTCTGTCCGGGCCGGGCCCGCAATTCGCGACCGCGAAGCTGGCGGCCGCCGATACCGCCGGCGCCGGGGCGCTTCAGTCGTTCGGCTTTCGCGTCGTGGACATGGCGCTCACGTTCGAGGCCGAGGGCGTTGCAGTGCCGCAGGATGCCGCGGCCGTGCGCTTTGCCGGAGCGGGCGACCTGGCCGCGGTCGAGGCGATCGCCGGCAGCGCGTTCCGCTATTCGCGTTTCCATCTCGACCCTAATCTGCCGAAGGGGCTCGCCGACAAGGTAAAAGCCGCCTGGGCCGGCAACTGGTTCCGCGGCGCACGGGGCGACGGAATGGTGGTGGCGGAGGATTCCGCAGGCCGGGTCGCCGGGTTTCTGCAGCTGATCTGGACGGAGAACGAACGCCTGGTCATCGACCTGATTGCCGTTCAGCCGGACAGCGCGCGAAAAGGGCGAGCGCGCGCGATGATCGGTTTTGCGGCGCGGCGCGGCACGGGGGATGCCCGGCGGCCGCGCGGCATGCTGGTCGGCACCCAGGCGGCGAATACCGCCTCGGTGCGCCTCTACGAATCGCTCGGCTTTCGCCTGAGCGGGGCCAAACTCGTGCTGCACCACCACGGCGCTGCGCAATGAACATCGGCGGCGTGGATCTGGACCGGGAAGTCCTCGTGGTTGCCGAGGTCGGCAACAACCACGAAGGCGACATGGGGCGCGCGCGGGAGCTGGTGCTGCGCGCGGCGGAAGCGGGGGCGCAGGCGGTGAAGTTCCAGACCATCGTGCCGGAGCGCCTCGTGTCGCGCTCGCAGGGCGCGCGCATCGAGCAGCTGCGCCGCTTCTGCCTGAACTACGATCAGTTCGCCGAACTTGCCGATGTCGCCGCGCGCGCGAAGATCCTCTTCATGTCGACGCCGTTCGACCTGGAGAGCGTGCGTTTCCTCGCGCCGCTGGTGCCCGCTTTCAAGATTGCCTCGAGCGACAACAATTTCTCCGAGCTGCTGCAGGCAGTCGCCGCGACCGGCAAACCGGTGCTTCTGTCCACCGGCATGGCGGACATGGACGACGTGAAGCGCTCGTGCGCGGTGATGGAGGCGGAATGGCGCACACGCGGCGCGGCGCCCGGCCTGGTGCTGCTGCACTGCGTGTCGGCTTATCCGACGCCGCCCGAGTCGGCAAATCTCCTCGCCATGCGTTCGCTCGAGCGCGAGACCGGCTACCCGGTCGGCTACTCCGACCATACCCTGGGCATCGAGGCGGCGGTGCTTTCGGCGGCACTGGGCGCGCGGGTGATCGAGAAGCACTTCACGCTGTCCAGGACGCAGTCCGAGTTCCGCGATCACCAGCTGTCCGCCGAGCCCGCCGAGCTGGCCGAGCTGGTGCGCAGGGTGAAATTCGCCCGGGCGGCGCTCGGCGACGGCGTCAAGCGGCTGATGCCGGTGGAGCAGGGTGTCGCGGCGGCGGCGCGGCGCTCCGCGGTGGCGCGCCGTGCGCTGGCGGCGGGCCACGTCATCGACCACGGCGACCTCGACTGGCTGCGGCCCGGCGGCGGCGTTGCGCCGGATTCGGCGGCCGCGCTGATCGGCCGCAGGCTTGGCCGGGCCGTGGCGGCGGGCGACATGATCACGCTCGACATGCTGGGCTGAGCCATGTGCGGGATCGCCGGATACTACGGGCGCGCCACCCTGCCGGAGGCGCGGCTCGATGCCTGCTTCGGGCTGATGGGCCGGCGCGGGCCGGACGGCGGCGCCACGCTGCATCGGCGCATCGGCGGCGGGCGCAACGCTTACCTGCTGCATACGCGCTTGCGGATCATCGACCTCGATCCGCGCGCCAACCAGCCGTTCGCATGCGGTAGCGGCCACCTCTGCTACAACGGCGAACTCTACAACTACCTCGAACTGCGCGAGGCTTTCGCCGCGCGGGGCGGGACGTTCAGGACCGAAAGCGATACCGAAGTGCTGGCCCGCGTGCTGTCGGGGCGCGGCTGGCGCGGCCTCGACGACTGCGAAGGCATGTGGGCGTTCGCCTGGCTCGACGAGGGCGGCCTCACGCTCGCCCGCGACCGCTTCGGGGAGAAGCCGCTCTTCGTCTATGAAGACGGCGACGGCGTGTATTTCGGGTCGGAGCCCAAATTCCTCTTCGCGCTGCTCGGCCGGACGCCCGAGGTCAACCTGGCGCACCTCTACCGCTACCTGGTGAACGGCTACAAGGCGCTCTACAAGACGCCGTAGACGTTCTTTCGCGGCTTGCGGCAGGTTTCTCCGGGCTGCGCCGAGACCTTCGACGCCGACGGCCGGCGCGCCGAGCACCGCTACTGGACGCCGCGCTTCGATACCTGCGACGAGCGCATGACTTTCGAGGACGCCGCCGCCGCGACGCGGGAGCGGCTGATCGAGTCGGTGCGGCTGCGGCTGCGCGCGGACGTGCCGATCGCGTTCTGCCTGAGCGGCGGCGTGGATTCCAACGCGCTCATCTCCATCGCCAAGCGCACGCTCGGCTACGACGTGCACGGCTTCACCATCATGAACACCGACGAGCGCTACGAGGAGCGCGAGCTGGTGGAAACCGCGGTGCGCGAGCTCGGGCTGCGGCATACCGCGGTCCCGGTGGAGACCGGCGGCTTTCTCGAGGGCCTGCGCGACCTGGTCCGCTACCACGACTCCCCGGTAAGCACCATCACCTACTACGCGCAGTGGAAACTCATGCAGGCGATTGCGGCGCAGGGCTACAAGGTTTCGGTCAGCGGCACCGGCGCGGACGAGCTGTTCAGCGGCTACTACGACCACCACAATTTCTATCTCCAGGCGCTCTCGGCCGACGCCGGGTCGCAGCAGGCGGCGCGCGACGCCTGGCGCCGCGTCGTCGCGCCGATCGTCAGGAACCCTTATTTGCAGGACCCGGACTGCTTCGTGAAGAACCCGGGATTGCGGGACCATATTTACCTCGATGCGCGGGATTTCAGCGGCTACCTGTACCGGCCCTGGATGGAGCCGTTCGCCGAGGAGCCCTACAGCCGCGTGCCGCTGCGCAACCGGATGGCGAACGAGCTTTTCCACGAAGCGGTGCCGCCGATCCTGCACGAAGACGACCTGAACGCGATGTACTACTCGGTCGAGAACCGCTCGCCGTTCCTCGACCGGCCGCTGTTCGATCTTTGCCAGACGATCCCCACGCGCCACCTCGTGCGCGACGGCCGCGCCAAGGCGGTGCTGCGCGAGGCGGTGCGCGGCATCGCCCCGGACGCAATCGTCGATAATCCGCGCAAGGTGGGCTTCAACGTGCCGATTTTCGACTACCTGGACGCGCGCGACCCGGGCGTGCGCGCGCAGCTGCTCGCCGACAGCCCGATCTACCGGCACGTCCGGCGCGAGCGCATCGCCGGGCTGCTCGACGAGGCCGACCTGCCCAACAGCCAGAGCAAGTTCCTCTTCTATTTCCTGAACGCGAAAATCTTCCTGGAGGAGTTCAGCTCGTGAAATGGTGCGCGAGCTGCGTGCTGCCCGACACCCGGCCGAACCTCGCGATCGGCGCGGACGGCGTGTGCAACGCCTGCAAGGCGCACGCATCGAGGAAGACCATCAATTGGTCTTCCCGGCAAAATCTTTTCAGGGAGGTCGTCGAAAACGCGAAATCCCGCTCCAAGCGCTACGACTGCCTGGTCCCGGTGAGCGGCGGCAAGGACAGCACCTGGCAAGTGGTGAAATGCCTCGAGTACGGGCTCACGCCTCTCGCGGTCACCTGGAAGACGCCCGGCCGCACCGCGATCGGCCAGCGCAACCTGGACAACCTGGTGTCGCTGGGCGTGGATCACATCGATTACCAGATCAACCCTAAGGTCGAGGC
>CAZPNH010000270.1:0-4108 GCA_964587635.1 uncultured Bordetella sp. | reverse complement strand
TAAATGTCGGCGGCCTCGACGAACTTTCCCGCAATCGCCGCCTCGTCCGAGCCGAGAATCACGCGCGCCTGCTTCTCGCGCTCGGCCTGGGCCTGGCGCGACATCGCGTCCTGCAGGGCCTCGGGAATAGCGACGTCGCGGATCTCCACCGAGCTCACCGAGATGCCCCAGGGAGCGGTTTTGGCGCCGATCTCGTTCTTCAACTGCTCGTCGGCTTCCTTGCGGTCGGACAACAGGGCCGCCAGCATCGAAGCGCCGATCATCTCGCGCAGCGAGGTTTGCGCGACCCGGTCGATCGCCTCGCGGTAATTGGTGATCGCCAGCGCCGCTTTTTCGGCATCGTGCACGTGCCAGAAAATGATCGCGTCGACGTTGACCGGCACGGTGTCCTTGGTGAGCGCCTGCTCGGCATTGAAGGCCGTGGTCTGGATGCGCCCGTCGATCACCGCCACCACGCTGTCGACGATCGGGATGATGGCGAACATGCCCGGCCCCTTCACGCTTTGCAGCTTGCCCATCCGGAGGATGACGAACTTCTGCCAGGCGTTGGCCATCTTCAGGGACAGCGCGACCAGGACTGCGGCCGCGAAGAACGGCAGCGCCGCGTAGGGATTTACCCATTGGCCGACGGCGAGACCCGCGAGGGCGAAGAGGAAAACCAGGGATGACGTGATTGGATTCATGTTCGCCGCCTTGTTTGAAATCCGTTGCGCTACGCCGCGCGCCGGCCGATCAGCGAGAGGAATTCCTCGCGCGTCGGCACGGATTCGCGGAATACGCCGAGCACGGAGGAAGTCACCATCGTCGAGTTCTGCTTCTCCACGCCGCGCATCATCATGCAGAGGTGGCGCGCCTCGATCATCACCCCGACGCCTTTGGCGTCCACCGATTCCATGACCACCCGCGATATCTGCTCGGTCAGGCGCTCCTGCAGCTGCAGCCGGCGCGCGAACATGTCCACGAGGCGGGCCAGCTTGCTGACGCCGAAGACGCGCCCGCTCGGGATGTAGCCGATATGGCAGCGGCCGAAGAACGGCAGCATATGGTGCTCGCACATGCTGTAGACCTCGATGTCCTTGACGATGACCATGCTGCTGGCTTCCTGGGTGAAGAACGCGCCATTGATCAGCTCCCCGGCGTCGGTGCGGTACCCGGAAGTGAGGAAAGCCAGCGCTTTGGCGACGCGCTCGGGCGTCTTGAGGAGCCCCTCCCGTTCGGGATCTTCGCCGATCTCGAGAAGCAGCTCGCGCGTCAGCCGCGCGATCTTTTCGCCGTCGGGCCTCACGCGGCTAGCCCGGCACCATGGCGCGCTGTCCGGAGTGGAGGAACCAGCGGTCGACGACGACATTGCGCGCAAACCAGGTCGTCGCGAGCAAGTGCGCCGCCAGGGAGCGCTTGAACCCCTGCGGCAGCCATGCCGCGGCCTCCTGATCCGGAATCCTGCTGCCGAAGCGCTTCGCCAGGCGGCTGGCGTAAGGCGCGAGCTTGTCGCGCGAGTACTTGCCGGCGGCGTAGCGAATGATCACGGCTGCCATCAGGGCCGATTCCACCGCCGGGCGGATGCCTTCACCGCTCCTCGGATAGGCCAGGCCGGCCGCATCGCCGACCAGCAGCACGCCGTCGTCGTACGGCTTGCGGCGGGACTCCGGATAGAGGACATACGCGTGCCCGTTGAACCTGGCGGGCAGGCCGGGAGGGATGCCGCCGCGCCGCTGGAGCCAGTCGCGAAACTGTGCCACGTGCTCGGACAAGCGATGGCTGTCTTCGCGTCCGAGGCCGACGTTCAGGTAGTCGCCCTTTGCAACGCACCAGCCGTAGCCCTTGAGGTCGGGGCAGAAATAAATCTGCGCGATATCGCGTTCGATGCCGCATTCGGCGCGCTCATGCTCGAGCAGGAGGAATTCGGCCTCCTGCGCGACGACGATGGGTTGCGTACTTCCAGTCTCGACCCCCAGCATCCGCGACACGGGGCAGAAATGGCCGCCGGCGCCGACCACCAGCGGCGTCCGGACCCTGCCGTTCACGAGCCAGTAGTCCTTTTCCCGCACCATGCTCTTCATCGCTTCGCCGCAAGCAAGGCGCGCTCCCGAGCGGCGCAGCAGGTAGTCGTCGAATTCGCAGCGCCGGATGCCGAAGCTCACTGCCTCGCCATAGCGCGTTTCCGCTTCGCCGCCGCCGATGGTGCCGATGCGGAAGCCGCGGATCGGCTGCAGTACGCGGCCGCGCGCATAGTCCTCGAGATCGAGTTCCAGGGACGCGACCACGGCGGGCGTAATCCAGCCCGCGCATACCTTGTCGCGGGGAAACGCCTGCTTGTCCATGACCAGCACGTCCAGTCCGGCCTGCCGCAGTTGCCGCGCGCAGGTGGAACCCGCGGGACCTCCGCCGACGATCAGGACGTCACAGTTCGCCGCAGACATCGCCCTGGCGCTCCTGCCAGTCGTAGAGTCCGGCCCGGGTCCACGGCACGCGATTGCTGCGGCCGCGCGCGAACAGCACCTGGAACAGCTGCATTTCACCGGCGCGGAACGCGGCCTGCGCCCCGCACAGGTACAACCGCCAGGCACGCACGAAACGCTCGTCGTACATTTCGACCACGCGCTCGCGCGCGGCGTCGAACCGCCGCAGCCAATGCTCCAGCGTCAGCGCGTAGTGCAGGCGCAGGTTCTCCACGTCGAGTACCGAGAAGCTGCACGGTTCGAGCACTTCCAGCATTTCCCGCAGCGAAGGCGGGTAGGCGCCGGGGAAAATCCGCTTCTCTATCCATGCGTTGAGGGGATCCGGCCGCAGGTGGCCGATGCTGTGGATCAGCCCGCGGCCGTCGCGTTCCAGGACGCGGTCGATGAGGCGCCCCAGATCCTGATAATTTTCGCGCCCGACGTGCTCGAGCATGCCGACCGAGACGAATGCGTCGTAGCGCCCGCTGATGTTGCGGTAGTCGTCCTCGATGAACTCGACGCTGCCGTCCGCATCCAGCTCGCGCGCGCGTTCGGACGCATGGGCGATCTGCTCGCGTGAAATGTTGAACGCCTTGACGTGGACGCCATAGCGCGTCGCCATGTGCAGGGCCAGCGCGCCCCAGCCGCAGCCCGCTTCGACGACCGTTTCTCCGGGCTGCAGCCGCAGCTTGCGGCAGATGTGGTCCATTTTGGCGACCTGCGCCGCTTCCAGCGTGATCTCCGGCGACGGGAAATAGGCGCAGGTATACGACAGCTGGCGGTCGAGCCAGAGCCGGTAGAACGCGTTGCCAAGATCGTAGTGATGCCGGATGTTGTTGCGCGAATCCGCGGCGCTGTTGGAGCTGCGCCGCCTGAGCCGCTCGATCACGCGGCGGGGGGGAGGAGCCGTCGAGGCGGATTCCGACAGCGCGCGGATCAGCGCTTCCAGCAGGCCGACCAGATCTCCTTCGACCTCGATCGCCCCGTCGCAGAAGCATTCGCCGAACTGGAACTCCGGGTCCGCCAGAAGTTTCAGCAGGCTGGCGCGGCTCGCGATGCGGAGGTGCGCGACCGGATCGCCGGCGGCGGGCGACACCGTTTCGCCGTTCCACAGGCTGACGCGCATTGCCGGACTGCCTAGCGACTGGAGCGCGTAGCGCAACAACCGGCCGTCGATCGACGCCGGCGCTGCGTCGTCCTGCGGGCGCCTTAGTGATTCCTCAGCATATTGCACCCGGGGCAGGGTAGCGCCGGCCGCCGGTGCCGTATGTGCGTCACCGTACAGAGTCAATTCACGGGTGCGGGAGGGGCTGGACCGGCATGTCCTGCCGCAGCAGCGCCAGCAATTGCGCTTTCGGCACCGGCCGGCTGAACAGGTAGCCCTGCATTTCGTCGCAGCGCAGGAGGCGCAGCATCTTCGCCTGTTCCTCCTCCTCGACGCCTTCGGCGATCACCTTGAGCCGCAGCGAGTGGGCCAGCGAGATGATGGTCGACACCAGCGTCATCGTGTCCCGGTCGTTCAGCATCGTGATGATGAACGAGCGGTCGATTTTCAGAATCTGCGCCGGCAGCTTCGCCAGGTAGGCGAGCGAGGAGTAGCCGGTGCCGAAGTCGTCGATGGCGATGCCCAGGCCGAGCGCGCGGATTTCCTTCAGCTTGCGGATATTGCC
>CAZPNH010000269.1:0-4109 GCA_964587635.1 uncultured Bordetella sp. | reverse complement strand
CGAACGGCGCCACGCCGCCCTGCACCGCCGGATGGTTGAGCAACTCTTCCATCGGTCAGCCGCGCGCGACCCTGATGACGCCGGAGACCTCTTTTACCGTCGCGATCGCGCGCCTGAGGTGCGCGATATCCGCGACCTCGAAGCTGAAGCGCATGTGGGCGAGATCGCCCCGGCTCTGCGTGCGCACCGCGGTGACGTTGATGCGCTCGCGCGCGAGCGCCTCGCCGATGTCGCGCAGCAGGCCCTGGCGGTCCGAGGCCGTCACCAGCACGTCCACCGAGTAGGCGCCGGCGGACTTCCTGCCCCACTGCGCATCGATCACCCGTTCCGGGCTGTGCTCGGCCAGGCGCTTGAAGCTCGCGCAGTCCTCGCGGTGCACCGAGATGCCCTTGCCGCGCGTGACGAAGCCGCGCACCGGGTCGGGCGGCACGGGCTTGCAGCACTTCGCCAGCTGCGTCAGCAGCCGGTCGACGCCGACGATGAGGATGCCGCCCTCCTGCGCCGGCTTCGACTTGGCCTTCTTGGCCGGCTGAATTGCCGTTTTCGGGACGGCAACCAGGCCGGTCGATTCGCGCAAGGCCGCCTGCAACTGCCACAGGTTGACCTCGTCGCGCGCCACCGCGGCGAATAATTCGTCGGGCTTGGCGAAGCCGAGCTTCTGCGCCAGCTGCTCGAGGCTGGCCTGCATCGCGCCCTCGCGCCGCTGCTCCTTCTCCACCCTGGCGCGGCCCTGCGCGATGGTTTCGGCGAGCTGCTGGCTGTTGAACCACTGGCGCACCTTGCCGCGCGCGCGGTGGCTCCTGAGGAAACCGAGCGCCGGGTTGAGCCAGTCGCGCGACGGGCCGCCGCTTTTCGCGGCGACGATCTCCACGCGCTGGCCGCTCGCCAGCGGCGTATCCAGCGGCACCATGTGGCCGTCCACCTTCGCGCCGCGGCAGCGGTGGCCGAGGTCGGTGTGCAGCGTATAGGCGAAATCCACCGGCGTCGCGCCCGCGGGCAGGTCGATCACCTTTCCCTGCGGCGTGATGACGTAGATGGTGTCGTCGAGCGACGCCTTCTTCGTTTTCTCGGCCCATCCGCCGTCTGCAATCTCGTCGCGCCATGCCAGGAGTTCGCGCAGCCACGCGATTTTGTTATCGAAGGCGCCTTCCGCCTTCGAAGCCTTGCGGCTTTCCTTGTAGCGCCAGTGCGCGGCGACGCCGAACTCCGCCTGCCGGTGCATTTCCTCGGTGCGGATCTGCACTTCCAGCGTGCGGCCGCCCGGGCCGATCACCGCGGTGTGCAGCGACTGGTAGTTGTTGCCCTTGGGCCGCGAGATGTAGTCGTCGAATTCCTTGGGGATCGGCTCCCACAGGTCGTGCACCACGCCGAGCACGGTGTAGCAGTCGGCCGGCGTGGGCACGATGACGCGCAGCGCGCGCACGTCGTGCACGTCGGAGAAATCGAGCTGCTTCACGCGCATCTTGTTCCAGATGGAATAGATGTGCTTCGGCCGGCCGGTCACTTCCGCGTTCAGATTTATTTTCTGCAATTCTTTCTTTAAAACCTGAATTGAACTTTCAATATATTGCTCACGCTCGGCGCGCTTCTGGTCCAGCATCTGCGCGATCTTCTTGTACAGCCCGGGCTCGAGGTAGCGGAACGACAGGTCCTCCAGCTCCCACTTGAGCTGCCAGACGCCCAGCCGGTTCGCGAGCGGCGAATAGATGTCGAGCGATTCGCGCGCGTAAGCCTTCCGCTCGTCGGAGGGATTCTTCGCGAACCAGCGCAGCGTCTGCGTGCGCGAGGCCAGGCGAATGAGCACCACGCGGATGTCCTCGACCATGCCGAGCACCATCTTGCGCAGCACTTCGTTCTGCTCGCCCGCGGAAGCCCGCGTCAGCACGCGCAGCTGGTAGAGCTTTTCCACGCCGGCGGCGAGCCCGGCGATCTCCTCGCCGAATTCCGCCTTCAGCAGTTCGGGATCGCGCATTGGACCCGCGAGCAGCTTCGGCACCGCGAATAGCACGCCCGCCGCCTGCGCGGCCGGATCGACGCCGATCGCGGCGAGACTCGCGGCGAGACCGAGCGCGTGCGGCCAGACCGGCTCCCCGGTGGACAGCACCTGCCCCTCGTAGAGCGGCTGGGCGAACGCGTACGCGCGCTCGACGAGCGCGTCCTGTGCGCGCCCGTCCGGCGCGTCCTGGGGGCGAAGCTGAACGACGGAAACCATGCTGCTATTGTAATGGCGTTGATTTCGGATGGATGCTCCTTGGGCTGGCTCCGCGACTGGAAACGCAAGCGCATTCTCGCGCGTCACCACATCGATGACGCGCTGTGGCGGCGCGCGCAGAAGCACCTCCCCTTCCTCGGCGGCCTGCCGGCGGACGAGGCGCGCCGGCTGAAGGATCTCGCGGTGCTGTTCCTCGCCGAAAAGCAGCTCACGCCGGTGCGCGGCCTCGAGCTGTCGGACGACGACCGCGTGGAAATCGCGCTGCAGGCCTGCCTGCCGGTGCTGGAGCTGGGCCTCGACTGGTACGACGGCTGGGTCGGCGTCGTGGTGCATCCCTCCGACTTCAAGGTGAAGCGCGCGCAGACCGGCGACGACGGCGTGGTGCACGAATGGGACGACGAACTGGCGGGCGAATCCTGGCCCGGCGGCCCGGTGGTGCTGTCCTGGGAGGCGCTCGACGATTCCGGCAGCGTCGCCGACGGCGGCGCCAACGTGGTGATCCACGAATTCGCGCACAAGCTGGACATGATGAGCGGCGAGGCCGACGGCGTGCCGCCGCTGCCCTCGCGCAAGGCGCAGGAGCAGTGGACCGAGGTGTTCGACGCCGAATTCGACCGCTTCTGCAACGACATCGAAGCCGGCAAGGAAACGTTCCTCGACCCTTATGCCTCGGAACACGAGTCCGAGTTCTTCGCCGTGGCGAGCGAAGCCTTCTTCGAGTCGCCCAACGCGCTCCAGTCCGGCTTCCCCCGCCTCTATGCCTTGTTCAAGGGCTTCTACCGCCAGGATCCGGCGCGCAGGCTGAACACATGAAATGGCTGCTCGCCTTCGTCCTGGCCGCCGGCCTGGGCTACAACTACTGGCGGGGCCATCGCCATATCGAGGTGGAGGCACCGCCCGAGGTGTCGGTGCGAGCCGCCTCGGAAAGCGGCGCGCCGATCCAGAAGAACCTTTCGGGCGGCCCGGTGTTCCACGTCAACGGCAACACGCTCACGGCCCTCGCCGAATTCTCGGTGGGCGCGCGCGTGATCCTCGCCGAGCATTACGCCAGCGACCGCGAATCGCAGCTCTCGCCGGTGGATCTCGCGCTCGCCTGGGGACCGATGAACGACACGCGCGTGCTCAATGCCATCAGTTTTTCCCAGGGCGGGCGCTTCTACCACTGGCGCTACGAGGGCCAGCCGCCGATCCCGCACCGGGACATCGAACTGAACAGCGCCAACATGCACATGATTCCCTCCTCGGACGACATCGCGCGGCGCCTGAAAGCGGTGAAATCCGGCGACATCGTGCACATCCGCGGCTACCTGGTGCAGGCGGTGTCGCCGGATGGCTGGACCTGGCGCAGCTCGATGACGCGGGAGGACACGGGCGCGGGCGCCTGCGAACTCATCTTCGTGCAGGATCTGGACGTGCAGTGATGAAAACCCTGCTCATCGTCTATCACACCGGCGGCGTGAAGACCGCGAAGATGGCCGAGGCGGTCGAGCGCGGCGCGCGCAGCGACCCCACCGTGAACGTCGTCGTCAGGCGCTGCGCCGATGCCGGGCCGGAGGATGTGCTCGCGGCCGACGCGCTGATCCTCGGCACGCCGGAGAATTTCGGCTACATGTCGGGGATGATGAAGGACTTCCTCGAGCGCGTGTTCTACGCCTGCGAGGGCAAGGTCAACGGCCGGCCCTACGCGCTCTTCGTCGGCGCCGGACAGGATGGATCGGGCGCCGTCAGTTCCGTGGAAAGAATCGTGACCGGTCTGCGATTGGAAAAGAAATCCGAACCGGTGATCGGACTGAAAGAACTGACCCCCGAAGTTATCGCAAAGTGCGAAGAACTCGGCGCCGCGTTCGCTGCCGGCCTCGCGATGGGCGTCTTCTAGAGTACGAGGTCGTCGCCCTCG
>CAZPNH010000268.1:0-4137 GCA_964587635.1 uncultured Bordetella sp. | reverse complement strand
CCTGGAAAAGGACGAATCGCTCGCGCGCGAAGCGCGCGAGGCGGCGGCCATGCTGCTGGAGAGCGATCCCGGGGCGGCCAGGCGGCACGTCGAACGCTGGCTTGCCTCCCGGCATGAAAACGCGCGTGCTTGACACGCGCGTTCCTGCAAATCTGCGCGCCTGATATCCTCGACCGGATTCCTATGAACTTCGCGTCAGCAGCCAAACGTATCGACGCCTACGAGCGGCTGATCCGGCTCGACAAGCCGGTCGGCGCGCTGCTGCTGCTTTGGCCCACGCTCTGGGCGGTATGGATCGCGGCGGGAGGTCAGCCACGGATCGACGAGATCCTGATCTTCGTCGCCGGCACCGTTCTGATGAGGTCCGCGGGTTGCGCGATAAACGACTGGGCCGACCGCCACTTCGACGGCCGCGTCGAGCGCACCCGGCAGCGGCCGCTGGCCGCCGGCGAGATCGCGCCCCGGGAGGCGCTGGCGGTCGGCGCCGTGCTGGCAGCGGTTTCGTTTTGCCTGGTGCTGTTCCTGAACCGGTTCGCGATCCTGCTGTCGGTAGTCGCGCTCGCCGTCGCCTGCGGCTACCCGTTCGGCAAGCGCTTCTTTCCGCTGCCGCAGCTGGGACTGGGGATCGCTTTCGGTTTCGGTATTCCGATGGCATTCGCGGCGATCCGCAACCAGCTTCCCTGGGAGTGCTGGGCGCTGCTTGCCGCCAACGTATGCTACGCCTTCGCCTACGACACCGAGTACGCGATGGTGGACCGTGACGACGACCTGAGGATCGGCATCCGCACTTCGGCAATCACGCTGGGCCGCTACGACGTGGCCGCGGTGATGGCGGGCTATGTCCTGATGCTGGCGATTCTCGCGGGGACCGGTTTCCTGCTGCGCTTCGGTTGGCCGTACTACGCCGGGCTGGCCATGGCCGCGGCCATGATGCTCTATCATTACACGCTGATCCGAGACCGTTCGCGCGACGGCTGTTTCCGGGCGTTCCGGCACAACAACTGGGTCGGCGTCGCCATCTTCGCCGGTATCGCGGTTTCCTACCTCCTGTGAGCATCGACAATCCCCTCGCTGAATTCGAGATCGCGTCCGGCGTCCAGCGCGGGTCGCGCCTCACCTTGTACGCGAACCGCCTGGTGCATCACGGCGGCGATTCGATGGAGGCGGTGCCGCTCGCGCAGCTCGCCGCGGTCCGCGTTGCCTTCGAGCGCGATCCGCGCAAGCTCAATTGGGCGATCGTGCTGCTGGTGCTGGCGCTGATCCTCGCCGCGGTCTCCGGGCCGCTGCAGGCCTGGATGTCGGAGCTGGCCGCGAGGGTCGCCGCGAGCGCGGGCCGCGAGTCGCTGGAAGCGGTGCTGGTCGGCACGTTTACCGCGCTGAGCCAGCTTGCCCGGCTGCTGCTGCCGGTCGCGGCGGTGATGGCCGCGGGCGCCGTCGCGCTGCTGGTCTTCTTCTGGCTGGGCCGCACCACGCTGACGCTCTGCTTCGCGGCGATGGAACGGGGCTACGCGGTGCGCGGGCGCAACGCTTTCCTGGTGCAGTTCGCGGAAGTGGTGGTCGCGCAGCTGGCCGCATCGCAAGTCAAACGCGCAGGCTAGGTAGTGCACTACTCGGACCTGCGCGACTTTCTGGGCCAGCTCGAGCGCATGGGCGAATTGCGGCGCATCGCAGTGGGCGTTTCGCCGCGCCTGGAGATGACCGAAATCTGCGACCGCGTGCTGCGGCAAGGCGGTCCCGCGCTGCTGTTCGAGCGCCCGAGCGGGTATTCCATTCCGGTGCTCGGCAATCTGTTCGGCACGGTGCGGCGCGTCTGCCTGGCGATGGGCGTCGAGGACGTCGCGGCATTGCGCGACATCGGAAAACTTCTGGCGGTCCTGCGGGAACCGGAGCCGCCGAAAGGTCTGCGCGACGCCTGGGACAAGCTGCCGCTCCTGAAGCGCGTGATGGACATGCAGCCGAAAGAATTGTCGTCGGCGCCCTGCCAGGAAATCGTCTGGGAAGGAAAGGACGTCGATCTTTCGCGGCTGCCGGTGCAGACCTGCTGGCCGGAGGATGCCGGGCCGCTCATCACCTGGGGGCTGACCGTCACGCGCGGGCCGCACAAGGCGCGCCAGAATCTCGGCATCTACCGGCAGCAGGTGATCGCGCCTGACCGCGTGATCATGCGCTGGCTCGCGCACCGCGGCGGCGCGCTGGATTTCCGGGACCACACGCTGGCGCATCCGGGCGAACCTTTTCCGGTGGCGGTGGCATTGGGCGCGGACCCCGCGACCATCCTCGGCGCGGTGACGCCGGTGCCGGATACGCTGGGCGAATACCAGTTCGCGGGCCTGCTGCGCGGCGCGCGCACCGAGCTGGTGAAATGCCTGGGCAGCAACCTGCAGGTACCGGCCTCCACCGAGATCGTCCTCGAAGGCGTCATCGCGCCGGACGACGTCGCACTCGAAGGGCCGCACGGCGACCACACCGGCTACTACAACGAAGCCGAGAAATTTCCGGTGCTCACGGTCAAGCGCATCACCATGCGCCGCTCGCCCATTTACCACAGCACCTACACCGGCAAGCCGCCGGACGAGCCGGCGATGCTGGGCATGGCGCTCAACGAGGTTTTCATCCCGCTGCTGCAAAAGCAGTTTCCGGAGATCGCGGACTTCTACCTGCCGCCCGAGGGCTGCTCCTACCGCATGGCGGTGGTGAGCATGAAAAAGCAGTATCCCGGACATGCCAAGCGGGTGATGTTCGGCGTCTGGAGCTATCTGCGGCAGTTCATGTACACGAAGTTCATCGTCGTCGTGGACGACGACATCGACGCGCGCGACTGGAAGGAAGTCGTCTGGGCGATCACCACGCGCGTCGATCCGGCGCGCGACACGCTGATCGCCGAGAACACGCCCATCGACTACCTGGATTTCGCCAGCCCGGCGGCGGGCCTGGGTTCCAAGATGGGCATCGACGCCACCCACAAGTGGCCCGGCGAAACCTCGCGCGCCTGGGGCCGGCCGATCGCCATGGACGAAGCGGTGAAGAAGCGCATTGACACGCTTTGGAAGGAACTGAAGCTCTAGCGTCGCTTTTTATCGCTCATATACCCAGCGCAGCAGCGCATCCATCGCCGCCTGCGCTTCGCCCGCATTCGGGTGGTTCACCAGCATGACCACGACCTGCCGGCGGCCATTGCGGTCGAGTACGTAGCCCGCCAGCGCACGCGCATCCGACAGCAGCCCGGTCTTGACGTGGGCCTGTCCGGCGACGCCTTCGCCGCGCATGCGCTTGCGCATCGTTCCATCGACCGCGGCCACGGGCAGGGAAGAGATGAATTCGGGCATTACCGGGCTGCGCCACGCGGCCTGCAGCAGTCCGGCGAGGCTGGCGGCGCTGACGCGTTCGGCGCGCGAGAGGCCGGAGCCGTTCTCCATGACCAGCTCCGGCGCGGCGATCCCTTTGCGCGCCAGCCAGTTTTTGATCGCGGAAAAGGCCTTCTGACCGTTCGCCGGTGCCCCGGCATCTTCGGCGCCAAGGGTAAGAAAAATGTGGCGCGCCATGATGTTGTTGGAGAACTTGTTGGTGTCGCGCACGATCTCGGCAAGCGACGGCGATTCCTGGGAATGCAGCAGGCGCGCGCCCGGCGGCAGCGTGCCTTCGCGCGCGACGCCGCTCCAGGCGCCGCCCATCTCGGGCCAGAGCTGGCGCATCATGCCCGCCACGTGGTCGTTCGGCTCGAGCAGGGCGACGTTCAGGTCCTTCTCGCCACAGCTGACCGGATACTGCCCGGTGAAGAGCGCGCGCGGCCGCGCGGGCTCGAAGGTGACCTTCAGCAGCTCGCGGAACGCGGAGCCTTCGGGGCACGCGCCTTCGGTCAACCGCAGGGTATTCACCACTTCCAGCGCGGGCGGCCGCGGCTCGACGTATAGGCGCACCGCGCCGCGTTCCGGCTCGGGCACGAAGGCGAATCGCAGCGACCGGTAGTTCACCAGCAGGGCGTCCGGCAGCACGTTGTAGGGGCGGAAGGCATCGCCATCGAAACGTCCCGGATCGCCCGGCGCGCGCTCGAAGTAGCCGCGGTCGAGCACCAGGTCGCCGCGGATCTCGCGCAGCCCCTTGCCGCGCAGCGAACGCAGCAGCATCCAGAACGCCTCG
>CAZPNH010000267.1:0-4195 GCA_964587635.1 uncultured Bordetella sp. | reverse complement strand
GCCTGGGCAAGGTGAACGTCGACATCAAGGCGGGCACGCGCCTGAGCGAATCGCTGATCCGCGGCATCGTCGAGAACCACCTCAAGGAAGGCGACCAGATCACGGAGACCGGCCTCGAAACGCCGCTGCTGCTGCTGAACGACCTGCCGAACTCCACCGTGACCTCGGAGATCAAGCCGAGCCAGACCGTCGGCGCGGCGGACCTGACGGTGCGGGTGTCGGAGACGCCGGGCCAGATCAGCGGCCAGATCGGCCTGGACAACTACGGCAACCGCTTCACCGGCGCCATCCGCGGCACGCTGGACACGACCCTGTCCGACCCGCTCGGGCTGGGCGACCAGCTTTCCTTCGGGTACATGCAGACCGACGACCACATGACGCTCAGGCGCCTCAGCTACACCCTGCCGATCGGCTCCTGGGGAACGCGCATCGGCGTGTCGTACACGCAGTTCGACTATGTGCTCGGCAAGGACTTCGCGGCGCTGCTCGCGCACGGTGAAGGGACGATCTCCGGAGTGCAGGTCCTCCAACCCGTCATCCGGACTCGCGGGGGGAACCTGATATTTCAGTACTCCTATGACGTGAAGAAGCTGGACGACCGGGTGGACTCGACCAGCACGATTCTTGATCGCAAGGTGTCCGGAAGCCATATGGGTTTCGTGGGCGATTTGCGCGACGGGATTTGGGGCGGCGGCCTGAATTCCTTCAGCTACACGATCACCGAGGGCGACGCGGTGATCAATCAGGCGGGGGCTCTGGCGGCCGACCAGGCCGTGGGCGGCCTGCAGACCGCAGGGCGCTTTGCGAGGACAAATTACGAATTCCGCCGCTTGCAGAAGGTCACCGATCAGACGTCCCTGCTGCTTTCCGTGCAGGGACAGCTGGCCTCCAAGAACCTCATGTCGGTGGAGAAATTCTCGCTCGGCGGCGTGACCGGCGTGCGCGCCTATCCGGTGGGCGAAGGACTGGGCGACACCGGCGCGGTGTTCCAGGGAGAACTGCGCTACCTCGTCCCGGGGTGGAAGGCGTTCGAGGGCGACGTGACCGTGATGGGATTCTGGGACGAGGGCTACTCCCTGGTGAACAAGAACCCGGACCCGACCCTGACGCCGCAGAACAAGGAGAACCTCTCCGGCTACGGCCTGGGCGCATCTTTGGGCAGAGAAGGCGGTTTCATCCTTCGTGCTTATGCCGCCTGGCGCAACGAGCGCCAAGGCCCGACCACCGATACGGCATCCCGCGTCCCGCGCATGTGGGTGCAGGGGATCAAGTGGTTCTGACGCGGCTGTCGTGATTCAGCGACATGAACGCGAGATATTTAACATTCTGTGAAACTGGCACGGTCTACACTGTGCCGGGTATGCGTGCGCCGCTGGAATTTCCCGCGGCCGCGGCTGTTCGTATTCGGGGGTGTGCCAGATGAAAAAGCCTAATTCGCGGTCCGTCGCAGTCAAACCCGCCATCACGCCCTCGACACCCGTCACGGTGAATTTGCGAAAACACGCGCTCGCCGCCGCGGTGAGCTCCATGTTCGCCCTGCCGCAGTTCGCGTACGCACTGCCCACCGGCGGCCAGGTCGCCGCCGGCTCCGCCACCATCACCTCGCCGACCTCGCAGAGCCTGCTCATCACCCAGGGCTCGCAGAACGCCGTCATCAACTGGCAGGGCTTCTCGATCGGCGCGCCCGAATCGGTGCAGTTCCTGCAGCCGAGCGTGAGTTCGGTCATGCTCAACCGCGTTGTCGGCGGCAGCCCGTCGCAGATCTTCGGCAGCCTGACCTCCAACGGCCAGATCTTCCTCGTCAACCCGGCAGGAGTGCTGTTCGGCCGCACCGCCAGCGTCGACGTGGGCGGCCTGTTCGCCACCACGCTTTCGATTTCGGACGCCGATTTCATGTCCGGCCGCTACGTGTTCACCAACAACGGCAGCGCCGGCACCGTCGTCAACCAGGGCACCATCACCGCGCTCAACGGCTACGTCGGCCTCGCCGCGCCGCAGGTATCCAATGAAGGTTTGATCGTCGCGCGCATGGGCACGGTTGCCCTTGCCGCCGGCGACAAGGTCACCCTCGACATGGTGGGCGACGGCCTCATCAAGGTCACCGTCGACCAGTCCGCGCTCAACGCGTCGGCCATGAACACAGGCACCATCCAGGCCGACGGCGGCAACGTTCTCCTTTCCGCGCGCAGCGCCAACGCGCTGCTCGACACCGTCATCAACTCCGACGGCGTCATCCGCGCCAACAGCATCGGCAATCGCAACGGTGTCATCACGCTCGACGGCGGCAACGCCGGCGTGGTCAGCGTCGCGGGCACCATCTCCGCGGCCGGCACCGATGCCGGTACCAGCGGCGGCACCATCAATGTTCTTGGTCAGTATGTAGGCGTCGGACTCCCGGGCAGTACCGCGACCATCAACGCCTCCGGCGACGCCGGTGGCGGCACCGTATTGATCGGCGGCAACTTCCATGGCGCCGGCCCGCAGCAGAACGCCTCGATGACCTACATTGGCTCCGGCGCGACCATCCTCGCCGACGCCGGCACCTCCGGCAACGGCGGTCAGGTCGCCGTCTGGTCGGACAATGGCACGCAGTTCTATGGCGCGATCAGCGCGCGTGGTGGTTCAGGCTCCGGTAACGGTGGGTTCGTTGAGACCTCAGGCAAGGATTTCCTGAATGTTTCAGGTGGACGAGTCGACACACGCGGTCCGAATGGTGCAATGGGAACGTGGCTTCTTGATCCTAACGATGTAGATGTCGTTCACGACACCACGACTGGAAATTCCTACGCTGGCACTTTCACTGGTACCGGACCAGCTGTATTTGCGGATACAGGGGGCGCTACCAACTACGTCAGCGATGCCGACATCAATCTCAACCTTAGTACGACGAACGTAAAGGTTACTGCGACAAACAACATTGTCTTCAATACGAGTGCGAACCCGGACGGCGCGGCGACCTTTGCTGGTGGGGCGATATCCATTACTAACGGGGGCGCTGCAACCAATCTGACATTTGACGCGACCAATAGCATCTCATTTTCTGGTGGTGCGACGACTAGCGTAGATCTGAGCGGTGGTGGTGGAGGTCAGCTGACGCTGCGGGCCGGCACCAACATTTTTCAAGCGACAGCAAACGACAAGCTTGCGCTAACGAGTACACCCCTGCTGCTGATCGCCAGTACCGGAATCGGAAACGGCGGCTCGGGTACGATCAACACCACTGGCCTTACCAGCGTGGCGGCCACGTCGGCCACGGGTGGCGTCAACATTACGAACAGCACATCCGGTGCTGTTACCGTTGACACGTTGACGGGTTCGGATTTGAGCGGAACACCGACGATTACCGGAGTGAGTACGACTTCGAGCGGGGCTGTTTCGCTACTCAACAACGCCGGCGACCTCACGACGAACAGTTCGGTTAGCTCGGCCGGGAATATGTTCCTGAATGCTAAAGGGGCGATAACGGTCAACGGGAATGTGACCGGCGCCGGAGGCGTAATCACGATTCACTCGGATGGGAACAATACCGGGACTGGAACCAATTCAATCAATATCGGAGCTGCAGGCAACGTAAGTGCTGTTACGTCGACGACCATTAATCTCCAGGGCGCCGATCTCAATATCAATCCGACTGGCGTAGTCAATGCGGGGCCCAGTGGCTCGGTGGTGATGTTCTCGAACGTCGGTACCGAAACGTTCGCCATAGGTACCGCGGCGGGCGGCAACTACACGGTCGACAACACTGAACTCTCGCGCATCACGGCCCACACGCTTCAATTCGGCTTTAGCGGTGTGACGAACGCGAATATCACGTTTAAGGCGGCTACGCCCGGCGCTGGCCAGAATATTGTGGCGATAAACGGCGGGGGAGCGAGCATTGTCCTGGACGACACCGCCAACACAGTCGCCGCGCTCACGACGGGAAGCGGCGCTGTAAGTTTGACCGCCGGTACCGGCGGTATCGTCGCGGCCAGTGCGACCAATACGACGGCCGAAATTTCCAGCACGGGTGCGGTGTCGCTGGATACGACCGGGAAGATCGGTTCTTCGACCAATCGCATTCAATTCGCTTCCGGCGCGCCTTCTTCCATCACGGTGGGCGCCACGAACCAGCCCGGAAGCACGGGCGTGTTTCTCGACGGTCTTGGCGGATTGACGCTTGGTGCGGTGACGACCAGTGCGGTTCCATTTGACG
>CAZPNH010000266.1:0-4219 GCA_964587635.1 uncultured Bordetella sp. | reverse complement strand
AGCCGCTCCACGTAGCGCGGGAACGGCAGCCCGTAGCTTTTTTCCAGCGCCGCGGCACGCGCCCGCAGCACGTTCCACTCGAGCGCCGCTGGCGCGCCTTTCAGGCCCAGCACGACGATGTTCGGATCGCGCAGCGACTGGAAGGCGAGCACCGCGCCGCCGAAGGCGTGCTCGATGCGCTGCAGGTTGCGGTCGAAATTCGGGTCGTCGTCCATGAAATTCACCACCAGGATGCCGGGTTCCTCCAGCGCGCACCAGGCGGCGTCGAAGAACGCCTGCGACACCATGGCCGCTGGCGTCGCCTCGTCCTCGTAGCCGTCCACCACCAGCAGGTCGCAGCATTCCGGCGCCAGCGCCTGCACGCCGTCGCCGTGCTCGATGGTGAGGCGCGCGTCGTCCGCCGGCACGTGGAACAGCGCGCGCGCCGCGGCGATCACGCGCTCGTCGTATTCGACCACATGGGTGCGCAGGCCGGCCAGGCGCCGATGGAAGAACTTGGCGAGCGAGCCGCCGCCCAGGCCGATCATCAGCGCGCGCCGCGGCCGCGCATGGAACAGCAGGAAGGCCATCATGCAGCGCGTGTAGTCGAGTTCGAGCGCGAACGGATCGTCCATGCGCATGGCGCTCTGGATCGCCTCGCCGCCGACGTGCAGGTGGCGCACGCCGCGCTCTTCGCTCACCACCAGATCGGGGCGGCGCCCTTTGCGCGCGGAAATGGTCACGGGGCCGGGCGCGCGGGCGCGCGCAGCAGCGCCGCGCTCAACACGGCGGCGATGAAGGCGAACAGCGCCGCGCCGAGAATCGGCGCGCTGTAGCTGCCGAAGGCGTCGTAGGCCGCGCCGGCCACCGGCGGGCCGAACAGCGTCCCCACGCCCGCGGCGGTGTAGATGCAGCCGATGATCCCGGACACGGACCGGGCGCCGAACAGGTCCATCACCACCGAGGGAAAGGTGGCGACGAAGCCGCCGTAGAAAACGCCGAAGCCGACCGCCACCACGGACAGCGCGAGCGCGCCGGTCGAAGCCCACCAGCACCCCAGCATCAGCGCCATGCCCAGGTACATCAGGGTGAGCGACTGCATGCGGCCGAAACGGTCGGCGACGCTGCCGATGGCGAAGCGCCCGGCCAGGCTGCCCAGGCCGATCAAACTCACCAGCAGCACGGCAAACGATTCCGGGTGGCCGGCATCCACCGCATAGGGCCCCATGTGCACGAGCGGCACGAAGCAGCCGAAGCCCGTCAGCGCGAGCGTCACGTAGAGCACCCGGAAATTGCGCGTGCCCGCCGCCTCGCGCAGCGTCAGGCCGTCGGTCGCCCTCGCCCCGCCCGCGGGCCGGTTGCGGATCGCCGCCGCCGCCGCGCCGCCGAGCAGCAGGGCGCAGACGGCCAGCGCGAGATAGGCGCCGCGCCAGCCGAATGCCTCGATCCACCACGCGGTCAGCGGCGGCGCGAACAGGTTGCCGGCGCCGATGCCGGATACCGCGATTCCGGAAGCGAGCACGCGCCGCTTGTCGAACCAGGGCTGCACCGCGCCGACCGAGGGCACGTAGGTCAGGCCGATGCCGACGCCCAGGCCGATGGAGTACGTCGCGTAAAGGACTTCCACGGATGGCGCGCAGCTCGCCGCCGCCAGGCCCGCGGCCATGAACGCAACGCCCACGAGCGCCACGCTGCGCGTGCCGTAGCGGTCGGCCAGCATGCCGCCCGGCGCGCCGAGCAGGAAGTAGAGGAAGGCGCACAGCGAAAACACCAGCGAGACATGCGCCCGCGACGCGCCGAATTCGGACTGGAAAGCGCGGAAGAACGCGGCGAAGGAGTAGGCCGCGCCGAAGCCGACGAACATCAGAGTGAAGGCGCACAGCACCACCACCCAGCCGTATGAGGAGCCCTTGAACGCGGAACTCGTCAACGCTTCTTCTTTTTCGCCCTTGGCGCCGCCGCCTTCTCCTCGACCACCGCGATCACCTCGACTTCGAGCAGCAGGTCGTCGTGCACGAGGCGCTTGACGCCGACCAGCGTGCTCGCCGGCATGCGTTTCGGATCGAGGTAGCGGGAACGCACCTCGCGGTACAGGTTCACCGCATCGGCGTTCATGCGCACCATGTAGCCGCTGAGCTTCACCACGTCGCTCCAGCCCGCGCCCGCCGCCCTCAGGTTGTGGGTCAGGCTCCTGAACACCTGCTCTGCCTGCGCGCGCATGTCGTCCTTGCCGATGACGAAGCCGTCGCGGTCGTAGCTCACCTGCCCGGAGACGTAGACGGTCTTCGCCGTCCCCGACACCGCCACGGCGTGGGTGAAGAAAGGCGAATGGAAAAGTTCTTTTGGATTCAGGTACTGCTTGCGCATGCTTCCCCCCCCCTTCAATACACCGCACCGCGTGCGGTGATCTGCCACAACGCCTCCACCACGCCGCCCCGCACGCAAACATACCAGTCGTAGAGGTTCACCGTCGGGTCGCAATGGCCGGGAACCAGCAGCAATTTATCGCCGAGTCCCGGTTTTGCCGCATGCGGACCGATTTCCACCCAACCGTGTTCGTCGGACGCGTGCGTATAGGACAGCCCCGGCCGCTCCCACACCGCCGGCATGCCCGAATCCACGCTGGAAGCCTTGAGGCCCGCGTCCACCACCGCGAGTTCGGGCCCGGGACGGCTCATCACCGTGGCGAGCACGAACAGCGCGTGCTCGAAGCGCGGCATCGGCGACGCCCATTCGTTGCGCGCGTAGTCCCAGTCCATGAAGATATAGGAGCCGGGCTGGATCTCGTCCCAGGCGCCCATCTCCACTTCGAACATGAACGTGCCGCTGCCCGCGCCGGTGACCGTCCGGCAGGGAAGATCGTTCTTTTCCAGCAGGGCCTTCGTCATCCGGACCGCGGCGGCGGCGCTGCCGATGACGGCACGCCTCTCCTCCATCGACCGGATGTGCTGCGCGCGGCCATGATAGGCGTGCAAGCCCGCGAAGCGCAGGCTGGGCGAAGCGGCAATCACCTTTGCCAGTTCCAATGCGGGCGCGCCCGGCGCGACACCGCAGCGGCGCATGCCGACTTCCAGCTCGATGTAGACGTCGATGCGCGCGGCCGCCCGCCGCATCGCCGCTTCCAGCTCGCGCACGTTGTCGGCGTTGTCCACGCAGACGCCCATCTGCGCGCGCTTGGCCAGCGCCGCGAGCCGCTCGAGCTTGGCGGCGCCGACGATTTCGTTGGAGACGAGCACATCCTGGATGCCGCCGTCGACCATCGCTTCGGCCTCGGACACTTTCTGGCAGCACAGGCCGACCGCGCCCGCGGCGATCTGGCGCTTGCCGATTTCCGGACATTTGTGGGTCTTGGCATGCGCGCGCACCCGCACGCGGCGCGCCACCGCGTCCGCGAGGCGCTTAAGGTTGGACTCGAAGGCATCCAGGTCGAGGATCAGCGCGGGCGTGTCCACTTCCTCCAGCCGCATGCCGACTTTCGCGGGCGCGATCATGCCGCGGCCCTCTTCGTATGGAAGAAAAGAAACGCCAGCGCCAGGATCACCACCGCGATCAGCGGCGTGGCCGAGTAGTTGACTTTCTCCCAGCCGGCGTTGGTGACGATCAGCCCGGAACTGAACGACGACAGCGTCATCATGGCGAAGATGGCGAATTCGTTGGCGCCCTGGGCCTTGGCGCGTTCCTCGGGGCGGTAGGTCTCGGTGAGCAGCGTGGTGCCGCCGATGTAGAGGAAATTCCAGCCCACGCCGAGCAGCACCAGCGACCACCAGAAGTTCGCGACCGCGACGCCGGAGAGCGCGACGGTTATGCACGCGATGTTCAGCGCCGCGCCGGCGAGCATCACCGGGAGCACGCCGAAGCGCTTGATGAGCGAACCGGTCACGAACGAGGGCGCGAACATCGCGACCACGTGCGAGGAAATCACCAGCGCGGCATCGCCGTAGGGGTGCCCGCAGACCCGCATGGCGATCGGCGTCGAGGTCATGAGGAAGTTCATCACGCCGTAGCCCAGCGCCGAGGACAGGACCGCGACGATGTATTTCGGCTGGGCGGCGATTTGCGACAGCGGGCGCCCGCTCCCCGCCTGCTCGGCAGCCGTCGGGTCGGGAATGCGGATGCGGCTCAGGATCGTCATGGTCACGAGCGCGAACCCGATCAGCACGAGGTAGGCGCCGGCGAACTTCGGCCCGACGAGGTCGACCGTGAACCGGCTCAGGGTCGGCCCGATGATGCCGCCGACCAG
>CAZPNH010000265.1:0-4226 GCA_964587635.1 uncultured Bordetella sp. | reverse complement strand
TCGCCCTGCTCAAGCGCCGCCACATCATCGCGACGCTGTCCAACGGCAACGTGGCGCTGCTGGTGAACATGGCCAGGCACGGGCGGCTGCCCTGGGACGCTGTCCTCTCGGCGGAGCTGTTCCGCCACTACAAGCCGGACCCGGAGGCCTACCTGGGTGCCGCGGCCATCCTCGGTTGCGAGCCCGCCGAAGTCATGATGGTCGCCGCCCACAAGGATGACTTGCGCGCGGCGCAGGCCTGCGGCCTGGCGACCGCGTTCGTGCGCCGCCCGCGCGAAAAGGGGCCGAAGGTGAAGATCGACGTCAAGCCCGAGGCGGATTTCGACTACAACGCCAGGGATTTCGTGGACCTCGCGCGAAGGATGTCGGCTTGACCCAGACGAATGCCAAGGCGACGCGCCACCGCGTGCTCATCGTGGACGACGAGGAGTCGATGCGCCTGTTCCTCGCCCGGATCCTCACCACCGTGCTCAAGGTCGAGGTCACGCTCGCCGGCACCTGCGAGCAGGCGCTGCGGCTGGCGGGCAACTACGCCTACGACGCGATCCTGCTGGACCTGCTGATGCCGGGCGTCGGCGGCTACGAGGTGCTGAGGGAGATCCGCCGCGCCTCGCCCAACGTGGCCTCGCCGGTGATCATCGTGTCGGTGCTCGCGGACAAGGCGACGCAGGACCGCTGCATGCGGGCCGGCGCGAGCGCCTATGTGGTCAAGCCGGTGGAGCGCAACTCGCTGGTCGCCACGGTCAAGGCGCAGATCGCCGGCCGCGGCAAGCCGAAAACCGCAGGGAAGTAAGCATGCCGGAAATAAAAATCGAGAACATCGAAGCGCTCGGCAAGCCGCTCGGCCAGTATTCCCACATGGCGCGCGTCGTGGGACACGGGGAGACGCTCTATATCGCGGGCATGCTCGCCTCGGGCGAGGACTTCGATGCGCAGTGCAGCGGCGTTTTCAGGCAGGTCGAGACGGCGCTCAAATCCGCGGGCGCGGGCTGGAGCGGCGTGGTGCAGTTCACCACCTACCTGGTGCACTCGCAGGACATCCCGAAATTCATGGCCTGGCGCCTGCGCGAATTCCCGAAGATGTTTCCGGACGGCAAATACCCGCCCAACACCCTGCTGATCGTCGACCGCCTCGTGCAGGAACAGTTCCTGGTCGAGGTGCAGACCATCGCTGTCATCTAGTATCTAGTCGGCCCTGGCGCCGGAGCGCTTCACCAGCGCGGTGTAGGTTTTCAGTTCCGAGGCGACGAACGCGGTGAATTGCCCGGGCGTGCGTATCGCGGGCGCCTCTGAACCCATGCCGCGCAGCCGCTCCTTCAGGTCCGGCGCATCCATCGCCTTCAATATCTCGGCGGACAGGCGGTCCACCACCGGCTGCGGCGTCTTCGCCGGCGCCGACACGCCCCACCAGGTGGTCATGTCGAAACCCTTGAGGCCCGATTCGTCCAGCGTCGGCAAGTCGGGCAGGAAGCTCGAGCGCGTCCGCGTCGTCGTCGCGAGCGCCCGCACCTTGTCGGCCTTGATGCTGGGCAGCGCGCTGGCCAGGTTGTCGAACATCAGGTTGATGCGCCCGGCCATCATGTCCGCCAGCGCGGGCGCCGAACCCTTGTAGGGGATGTGCACCATAAACGTGCCGGTCATCATCTTGAACATTTCGCCGGCCAGATGGCCGGTCGAGCCGGTCGAGCCGGAGCCGAAATCCAGCTTGCCCGGGCGCTCGCGCGCGAGCGCGATCAGCTCTTTCACGTTTTTTGCCGGCAGGTCGTTGGCGACGATCAGGACGTTGGGCACCTGCACCAGCAGCGTCACGTGCCTGAGATCCTTGAGGGGGTCGTAGGGCAAGGCGGGATACAGCGACGGGTTGATGGCCAGCGTCGCGATCGCGCTGATGACGAGCGTGTAGCCGTCCGGCGGGCTCTTGGCGACCAGGTCCACGCCGATATTGCCGCCTGCGCCGGGCCGGTTGTCGGGAACCACGGGCTGGCCGAGGGACTCCTGCAGCTTGGCCGCCACCAGGCGGGCCGAGAGGTCCAGCGGGCCGCCCGGGGCGTAGGGCACGACCAGGCGGATCGGCCTGGCGGGCCAGGCCTGCGCCGCCGCATGGAAAGCGGCGGCGGCCAGCGCCAGGAACAGCAGGACCCGCGTCAGCCGCACTTCCAGGCTTTAGGTGTCCTCGGCCGCGAACGCTTCTTCGCGCTTCGCGCGCAGCGCGGGCAGCGCGATGATCACCAGCAGCCCTATCGCGGCAATCAGGAATCCCATGCTGATCGGCTTGGAGGGACTGATGAACACCCAGGGATCGCCGCGCGACAGCAGCATGGCGCGCCGCAGGTTCTCCTCCATGAGCGGTCCCAGGATGAAGCCGAGGATCAGCGGCGCCGGCTCGCAGCCGAGCTTGACGCAGACGTAGCCCAGCAGGCCGAAGCAGGCCATGAGGAAGCAGTCGAAGGGTTGGTTCGAGATGCTGAACACGCCGATCGCCATGAACAGCAGGATCGACGGGTAGAGGATCCGGTAGGGCACCGTCAGCAGCTTGATCCAGATGCCGATGAGCGGAAGGTTGAGGATCACCAGCATCAGGTTGCCGACCCACATCGAGGCGATCATGCCCCAGAACAGCTGCGGCCTCTCGGTCATCACCTGCGGCCCGGGCGCGATACCCTGGATCATCATGGCGCCGATCATCAGCGCCATCACCGCGTTGGACGGAATGCCGAGCGTGAGCAGCGGGATGAAGGAAGTCTGCGCGCCCGCGTTGTTCGCCGATTCCGGCGCCGCCACGCCTTCGATCGCGCCCTTGCCGAACTCGTGCGAATACTTGGAGATCTTCTTCTCCAGGGTGTAGGCGCCGAAGGAAGCGAGCAGCGCGCCGCCGCCCGGCAGGATGCCGAGCGCCGAGCCGAGCGCAGTACCGCGCATGATCGGGGCGATCATGCGCTTGAAATCTTCCTTGCTGGGCATCAGCTTGCCGACATTGCTGGTGAAGACCTCGCGGTGTTCCTTCTGCTCGAGGTTGGCGATGATTTCGCAGATGCCGAACATGCCCATGGCCACGGTGACGAAGCCGATGCCGTCGGCCAGCTCCGAGATGCCGAAGGCGAAGCGCAGCACGCCCGAATTGACGTCGGTGCCCACCAGGCCGAGCAGCAGCCCCAGGATCACCATCGCGATCGCCTTGATGAGCGAACCGTGCGCCAGCACCACCGCCGACACGAGGCCCAGCACCATCAGCGAAAAGTACTCGGCCGGACCGAATTTCAGCGCCACCTCGGCGAGCGGCGGCGCGAACATCGCCACCACCAGCGTCGAGACGCAGCCCGCGAAGAACGAACCCAGCGCCGCGGTCGCGAGCGCCGGCCCCGCGCGCCCCTGGCGCGCCATCTGGTAGCCGTCCAGGCAGGTGACCACCGACGAGGACTCGCCGGGAATGTTGACGAGGATCGCCGTGGTCGAGCCGCCGTACTGCGCGCCGTAGTAGATGCCGGCGAGCATGATCAGCGCGCCGATCGGCGACAGGTTGAAAGTCACCGGCAACAGCATGGCGATGGTCGCCACCGGGCCGATGCCGGGCAGCACGCCGATCAGCGTGCCGAGCAGCACGCCGATCAGGCACATGATGATGTTGAAGGGCACGTGCTGCAGCGTCATGCCCCACATGGTCACGGGCTGCAGCTTGAAGACTTCGATGAAGCCGATTCCGAGGTTGCTGAAAATGCCTTCCATGGCGTCCCCTTAGCGGATCGGGCAGGATTCGATGAAACTGGGGCAGACCGGGAAGGGCAGCGTCAGCCCCTTCACGAACACCAGCACCGAGCCGATGACCAGCACCACGCTCAGGATCGCGACTTCCTTCCATTTGAATTCGTGCCCGCCGTAAGCGCTGATGAAAACCAGCGCGATGGAAGCGAACACCAGGCCGAGCGGCTTGAGCAGGTAGGCGAAGGCGAGGCTGGAGATCGCGATAAAGATCAGCGGCCGGAAGTGGAAGGTCGCCACGCCGGGGCCGTCCTCGACGAGGGAATCCACCAGCACGACCAGGCCGAGCACTGCCAGCAGGCCGCCGAGCACGAGCGGGAAATACGCCGGCCCCATGCGCACCGCGCTGCCGATCTGGTAGCCGGGGATCAGCTTCATGCCCAGCATCTGGTCGAGGAACGCAGGCGTGCCGACCGAAAACACGACGAAAAACAGGCCGAAGGCGATAAACATCACCCCCGCCCAGAAAT
>CAZPNH010000264.1:0-4226 GCA_964587635.1 uncultured Bordetella sp. | reverse complement strand
ACCCATCGCAAACTGGAGGAGCGCATCGCGTCGGGCGAATTCCGCGAGGACCTGTTCTACCGCCTGAGCGTGGTGAAGCTGAGCTTGCCCACGCTCTCCGAGCGGCGCGAGGACATCCCGCTGCTCGCGTGCCATTTCCTGGCGGATGTCTCCGGCCGCTATCACCGCCCGAGAGTCGCGCTGTCGCCCGAGGCGATGGAACTCCTGGTCGCGGCGCAATGGCCGGGCAACGTGCGCCAGCTGCTCAACGTGATCGAGCAGGCGGTGGCGCTCTCGGCGACCGACGTAATTCCGGCCTCGCTGGTGCGCCAGGCGCTGGACGCGGGCGACTCGGCGCTCACGCCGCTGGACGAAGCGCGGCGCGCCTTCGAGCGAGATTACCTGGCGCGCATCCTCAAGATCACCGCCGGCAACGTCACGCATGCGGCGCGGCTCGCCGGCCGCAACCGCACGGAGTTCTACCGGCTGCTGGACCGCCACGCGCTCGAGCCCGCAATGTTCAAACTGTCGCCGCGCGCAGACAGCGAAAACCGCGCTGTATCAGGCGCTTCGCGCTTGCGCGGCTGATCGCGTCGCCGCGCGGCGACGTTTTGCCGCCCGCCGCGCGCTGGAAGTACGTCACGCCGCGGAGCTAAGCCGCTGTCTGCAGTCGTCTTTCCATAGCTGGCACGGCGGTTGCAAAAAGATCGTGAGGGGCCTAGCCAGGAGCCGCTCATGGAACGTGCAAAAACACACCCGATAATCATCGCCGCAGGCGTGTCCGTACTGCTGTTCAGTCTGCTAGGCGCCGCAGCACTTCTCTCGCTCGCCTAGGAGGCGCCATGGAACACGTCAGGCTCAAACATGTAAGCGACACCAGCGCTTTCTTCCAGGCCATCGTCGGATTCGCGGTCGCGATGCTGGTGATGCTGGGTGTCGGAGGCACCGTGTATCACATGGTCGCGCCCGGCGGCTGGTTCGCGCAGCTCTTCGGCCGCAGCCTCGCGGGCGGCATGGCCTCGGTGCTCGCGCTGCTCATCATCGGCCTGTGCGCCTGGCTGGCGCGCCACTGGATCTCCGTCGGGACGAGGAACCGGCATTCCGATCTCTTCGTCTACGGCTTCGCGCTGGCAGGGGCCTTCTACGCGATCGAGCTGTTCAGCAAGGGAGCGCTCTAGCGCAGGAATATCCGCTCACCGTTTTCCCCCGGCCTGTCCTTCCCCCTAGAGGCAGGCTTTTTTTTCTCAAACCGCGATCGGTGCCTTGATTGCCGGGTGCGGATCGTAGCCCTCGAGCGTGAAGTCCTCGTAGGTAAACGCGAACAGGTCTTTCACCGCAGGGTTCAACTTCATTTGCGGAAACGGCCGCGGCGTGCGGCCGACCTGTTCCCGCGCTTGCTCAAGGTGGTTTAGATAGAGATGCGCGTCGCCCAGCGTCAGCACGAACTCGCCGGCCTTGAGGCCCGTCACCTGCGCCATCATCAGCGTGAGCAGCGAGTAGGAGGCGATGTTGAAGGGGATGCCGAGGAACAGGTCGGCGCTGCGCTGGTACATCTGGCAGGAGAGCCTGCCGCCGGCGACGTAGAACTGGAACAGCGCATGGCAGGGCGGCAGCGCCATGCGGTCCACGTCCGCCGGATTCCACGCGCTCACGAGATGCCGGCGCGAATCGGGCTTCTTGTTGATGGAGTCGATCACGTTGCGGATCTGGTCTATCTCGCCGCCCCCGGGCGTGCGCCAGTGCCGCCACTGGTAGCCGTACACCGGCCCGAGTTCGCCGTCCTTGTCGGCCCACTCGTTCCAGATCGTCACGCCGCGTTCCTGCAGCCACTTCACGTTGGTATCGCCGCGCAGGAACCAGAGCAGCTCCAGCACGATCGACTTCAAGTGGAGTTTCTTGGTGGTGAGCAGCGGGAAGCCCTGATCGAGGGCGAAGCGCATCTGCCGGCCGAACACCGACAGCGTGCCGGTGCCGGTGCGGTCGGTCTTTTTCGCGCCCTGCGCCAGCACCTCGGCGAGCAGGTCCAGGTACTGCCGTTCGCCGCCCGTTCGTTGCGTGCTTTCCATGTTCATATCGCGATGGTAGCGAAAAGCTCGCGCGCGCTGCGAAACCGGTCTTCGGGACGCTTCGCCAGCAGCCGGTCGATGATGGTCTGGTATCCCTTCAGGCGTTCCGGCAGCTGCGGGATCTCCCCGTGCACGTGCATGTAGACGAGGCCCGCCGGGCCCTCGTCGCCCCATAGCTTATGGCCGCTGAGCATCTCGTAGAAGATCGCCCCGAGGCTGTACAGGTCCGAGCGCGCGTCCGCCGTCCGGCCCATGCACTGCTCCGGGCTCATGTAGCGCGGCGTCGCCATGACTTCGCCCTGGCGGGTCAGGTCGGTGTTCGAGTCGAGGTCCTTCGCCAGGCCGAAATCCACGATCACCGGGCGCCCGTTGTCGCGGAACATGATGTTCTGCGGCTTGAGGTCCCGGTGCACGATGTCGTGCGCGTGGATGGCGTCCAGCGCCTTGGCGATCTGCGAGGTGATGCGCAGCGCGGTGAGCGACGTCATGCCCTCCTGGATGCGCGCGGCGAGCGTGCCCCCGGAGAGGTATTCCATGGCGATGTACGGATGCTCGCCCGAGAAGCCCTGGTCGAAGATGTGCGCGACGTGCTCGTTCTCGACCGAGACGATGAGCTTGTACTCGCGCACGAAGCGCTGCAGGAAGGTGGCGTCCTGGCGCAGCCCCGGGTCGAGCACCTTGAGCACCATCTGCAGGCCGTCGTGGATGCGCTCGGCCAGGTAGACCTGCGCCATGCCGCCCTCGCCGATCTTGCGCAGCGTGCGGTAGCCCGGAATCACCACCGCGTCCAGGTGCACCGGCGCGCCGATGCGCTGCAGGTCGAGCGGCGTGGTGCGCGCGAATCCGGGGCTCCTGCCCGAGGTTTCCAGGTGGCGCGCTTCCTGCTCGCGCAGCGCATCCTCGATGGCGCGCGTCAGCCGCTGCGCCGGCAGGCCGGTCTTGCGCAGGAAATCGGCGGCGCCGGCTTTCATCGCCTGGATCGCGACGTGGGTGTCGCCGTGGTCCGCGATCAGGATCACCGGCGGCGCTTGCACAATCTTGCGAAATTCCGCCACCCACTGGATGCCGTCCTCGCCCGCGGGATGCGAATCGAGGAGCACCATGTCGTAGCGTTCGCGCGCGAGCGCGTCGGAGGGTTTGCCGCTCTGGCGGGGGTCCCAGTGGTCGATTTGCGCGTCGGGCCAGCGCCCGCGCAGCATGGCCGCGAGCGCCCGGCGGTAATCGCCGACTTCGTCGACAATGAGAAAGCGCAGGGGAGCAGCCTGGGACACGCGCTATTTTGCCGGGGTCGGATGCATTGATAAAGACGGGCGGACATAGGATCATGCGCCCATGCGGAGGAATAACAAGTGAAAGTCGCACGGTGAAGCTGTTCGGCGCGAAGCCCGACCACCCCCTTGCCGACCCGAAGGAGGCGAAGCGGGTCCTCGACGGGCTGCCGGCCGACGACCCGGTAAAGGCGCTCGACGAACTGATGCACTGGATGGAATCGGTGGCGGCCGTGGAGGGCTTCAAGCCGGAGAGCCGCATCCAGCTGCTGATGGCGCTCGACGACGCCGCGCAGCCGCGCGTGCGCAAGCTGGCGAAGGACTACTTCGCCGCCGCCCGGCCTTCGCGCTTCCAGGAGAACCGGCTCTGGACCGCGCTGCACGGCTACTGGAGGCAGGCGGGCTACGCCTACGCGCGCTCGGTCGACCAGTTCGTCCAGAACGTCAAGGGCATCGATGCGGCCAAAAGCCTGCTGCCGCTGCTCCTCGTGCGCACGCTGCGCAGCTTCTCGCAGCAGGTCAAGTGGATGCACATGCGCTACGGGCCGATCGACCTCGCGAGCTGGGGCGTGTTCAACAGCGTCTACGCCTTCTCCGAGATCAAGCAGCTCGCGCAGTCGAAGGTGGCGATCTATCCCGGCGCCGCGGCCGAAACCACGCCGCAGCTCGAATTTCTCAAGGGCGCGCTGTTCAGCGCCAGCGCGCCCGACGGCATGCTGCCGCTCGAAGTCGAAGTGGCCGAGCGCCTCATCGCGGAATTCGCGCCGCGCTGCCTGTTCGCCGACGCGCCCGCGCCCGGGCTGGTGTTCTGGGTCGACCTGGCACAGGCGATGACGCCCGCGCGGCTATCGCGCGCACCGAAGCCCGGTCCGGCCCTGCGCTGCTTCGGCGCCGGTCCGGCGCTCGTGGAACT
>CAZPNH010000263.1:0-4229 GCA_964587635.1 uncultured Bordetella sp. | reverse complement strand
GCGGCGGCCGGCAGGAGGAGCAGCAGGAAGGCGAGGATTTTCACGGGCGCAGCGCTTTCAGCTTCGCCGCGGCGTCGCGGATGCGCGCGCTCTCGAAGCCGCTGGATTCCAGCCATTGCAGCGCGGGAGCGGCTGCGGCCGGCTCGCGCGCGGCCAGCGCGGCGTCGATCAGCACCAGCGCGTCGCGCGGCTCGCGCTGCGTGCGGTAGTTCTCGCTCGCGGCGGCCAGCGCCGCGTGCGCATCGCCCTTCAGGTCCAGCAGGAAGCGCGCTTCCTCCTGCAGGTGCAGTTTCTCGCCGCGCAGCGCGGCGTCGGCGAAGCGGTCTCCCAGCGTGCGCGCGTACTTGTCGCCTTCGGCAAGCTTGAGCGTCGCGGCTGCAAGGGCGAGCCGCAGCAGCAGCGTGTCCGAGCGCGACCATTTGGCCAGCAGCGGCACCACTTCCGCGGCGTGTCCGCGCTCGAGCAGGAAGTCGGCATAGGCGGCGAGCAGGAAATTGTCGTCCACGCCGAGCGCCAGGCCCTTGCGGAAATGCCGCTCCGCCGCGGCGAAATCGCCCAGGCGCCAGGCCATTTCCGCGAGCCGGGTCTGGACCCAGATGTGGAATTCCGGATTGACGCCGGTCCGGCGCGCCAGCGCGGCGGCCAGATGCTCGTAGGCCGCCCGCGCATGCCCCGTGGTGGCGTCGATGTAGGCGATGCAGGCGGTCGCATGCAGTTCGGTGGCGTTTTCGGCGAGCAGCTCGCATTCGCGGCGCGCGGCTGCGTAGTCCGCCTGCACCATGAAGATCGCCGCACGCCAGGCATGCGCCTCGGTATTGCCGGGATCGGCCTTGAGGGCGAGCGCGAAGTCCGCCATGCCGCGCGGAAAATCGTGGCGATACTGGCGCAGCATGCCGTGCAGGATCAGCATCTCGACGGGCGCGGCCGCCGTTTCGGGCCAGGGGCGCAGCGCGGCCTCCGCATAGCCGACGTAGCGCGGGTCGCCTTCGGCCATCGCCAGGTCGAAATAGCGGCGCGCCAGGCGCGCCGCGGGATCGGCATCGCCTGGCGCTGCGACGGCGGCGGCGCGCAGCCGGCGCAGTTCCGCCGCGGCAGGATCGCCGGGTTTTGTCGGGAGCGTCTCCAGGACGACCGAATCATCTTTCGGCACATACGGCGCTGCTGCGACGCGAAAAGCCGCCGTCGCCAGCACCGCTAAAAAGATTCCCCGCCAGAGTTTCGTACGCTCAGACACAAAGACAACCCTGTAAAAACAATAGCTTATCACGGTTTGATCGTAAATCTCCTTTTGTTTACAATGGCTTGCGTAGGGAAACCTGCGAGAGGGAGGCAAGACGGGGGGAGGCCGGGAGGGTCGGTCAACCGCTAGACGCTTCGCGCGTTTTTCGCTGCGGGGGGCTCTGCGGGTTACTCGTTGTGTCGCTCCGTTTAAACACACCAATATCCAGGAGAGATAGAAATGACCAAGCTGCTGTCGATGATTGTCGCCGCCATGTTCGCGGCCGTTAGCCTGAGCGCCATCGCCGCTTCCCACACGGGAGCGCAGACCGACAAGATGGAGAAGAAGGGCGACAAGATGGAGAAGAAGGGCGACAAGATGGAGAAGAAGGGCGACAAGATGGACAAGATGGACAAGAAGGACGACAAGAAGTCGGACAAGAAGTAAGCTTTCGCTCCTAGGGAAAAGGCAGGGCTTGTCCCTGCCTTTTTCTTTTTTGAAGCCATGAAAAAAATCCTTTGCCTGCTGGTGCTTCTGTTCGCCGCTAACGCGCGCGCCGATTTGCCGGCGGTGGATCTCGCGGTGGGCATGCATCTCATCCGCGCCGAGGTGGCCGACAGCATGGGCGCCCGCATGGAAGGCCTCATGTATCGCAAATCGATGCCGCAGGGCGCGGGCATGGTCTTCGTGTTCGACGAGAACGCCGCCCACTGCATGTGGATGAAGAACACCCTGATCCCGCTGTCGGTCGCGTTCATCGACGAGGCCGGCACGATCATCAACATCGCCGACATGCAGCCGCAAACCGAGCAGTCGCACTGCGCCGCGCGTCCCGCGCGCTTTGCCCTGGAGATGAACAAGGGCTGGTTCGCGCAGCGCGGCATCAAGGCCGGCGCCAAGTTCCGCGGCCTGGAGAAACTCGCGCCGCGTTAACGGGGGACGGACCCGGTCTCCCCGCTAGTGGTCGTGGCGGTGGTGGATGTCCGGGTAGTGCGGGTGGCTGTGCAGCATGCGCTCGTGCCGGTGCGCATGCGCGTGAGGTTCCGCTCCATCCCAGTCGAAGGCGTGCGCGTGTTGGTGATGCTCGTCGTGCGCGTGGCTGTGCCCGTGTTCCAGCGGCTCGTGCAGGTGCTCATGGGCGTGGCGCTCGCTCACGTGCAGCCAGACGCCCAACACGGCGAGCGGCAGCGCCAGCCAGAACATCAGTCCCGGGTTCTCCCCAAGCGCCGCGAGCGCGAGTGCGATGCCGGCGAACGGCGCGACCGAAAAATAGGCGCCGGTGCGCGCGGCGCCGAGTTCGCGCAGCGCCACCACGAACAGCGCCAGGCTCACGCCGTAGCCGAACAGTCCGACCAGCCCGGCCGCGGCGATCTGCGGGAGCGGCGGCCAGGCGCTGCCCGTGAAAACGGCGATGCCGATGTTGACCGCGCCGGCGGCGACGCCCTTGATCGCGGCGATCGTCACCGGATCCCCGGCGGACACCCTGCGCGTGAGGTTGTTGTCGATCGCCCAGGCGAGGCAGGCGGCGGCGACGATCAGCGCCATGCCGAACGCGATGCGGCGGTCGAAGTTCTCGCGGAACACGAACCAGGCGATCAGCGCCGTGAACACGCCCTCGAGGTTGAGCAGCAGCGATGCGGTCGACGCCGCGCTCGTCGCGAGTCCGAGCATGAGCAGCACCGGGCCCGCGATGCCGCCGGCGATGACCGCGCCCGCGAGCCAGGGGACGTCCGCCCGCGCGATGGGCGCGGGCCCGGAGGGCGCGCCCGCGGAGCGCAACGCGATCCACAGGGAGAGGCCGATGCCGCTGCCCGCATAGAGCAGCCCGGCCAGCAGGAACGCCGGCATTTCCCCGGCGAGAAGTTTCGCCGCCGGCGTGCTCGCGCCGAACAGCGCGGCGGCGGCGAGCGCGTACGCGACGGCGCGTTTGGGCGGCGCCATCGGTCCGTCAGCGATGCTTGTGCGGCTGCGCTGCCGGCACCGTGAAGATGCGGCCGTGCCGCACGCCCCGCTCGGCGATGATGTGCTCGGCGAAGTGGCGCACGTCCCCGCCGGGACCTTTCAGTACCGACACTTCCATGCAGTTCTCCTCGTCCAGGTGCACGTGCAGCGAGGCGAGCGACAGGACGTGATGACTGTGGAAAGCCTGCGTCAGCCGCTTTGCGAGCTCCCTCACATGGTGGTCATACACGTAGACGAGGGCCGCAACGCAATTGCCGTTGCCGCCCGCCTCCGGCATCGTTTGCCGCAGCCCGGCGCGCACCAAGTCGCGCACGGCTTCCGAGCGATTCTGGTAGCCGCGCGACGCCATGCAGCGGTCCAGATCCTTCATCAGGTCTTCGTCGAGAGTGATCGTCACGCGCTGCATCGCCGCTCCTTGTGTCGTAATGGCTTTGGTATGATGTTTGTGTAAAAACAGCTTACCAATATCAAGAGCTTAAAGCCGAGCCTGGGGAGGCCGATGATAGTGCCCGTATCCGCAAGCCGTCGAATGGCGGCGCTTGCGGCGTTCGCCGGTTTTTGCGCCACAGTGTCCCCCGCGCAATCACAGCAAGTGAGCACAGAACCGGTGCTGGATTCTGTCGTTGTCACGGGCCACTATAACAACGGGGTCGGTACATCCGATGCCGCGAGCCAGGGCACCGTCAATTCGAAGCTGATCGAAGATCAGCCGTTGCTGCGCCCCGGAGAAGTGCTCGAGTTCATTCCCGGCATGGTGGTCACGCAGCACTCGGGCGACGGCAAGGCCAATCAGTATTTCCTGCGCGGCTACAACCTCGACCACGGCACAGACTTCGCCACCAGGATCGACGGCGTGCCGGTGAACATGCCGACCAACGCGCACGGCCAAGGCTATTCCGACGTGAATTACCTGATCCCGGAACTCATCCAGCGGATCGACTACCGCAAGGGACCTTATTACGCGCAGGACGGCGATTTCTCCTCGGCGGGATCGGCGGACATTCAGTACCGCAGCAGTCTCGATCGAAGCATCGCGGATCTGACCGCC
>CAZPNH010000262.1:0-4269 GCA_964587635.1 uncultured Bordetella sp. | reverse complement strand
GAAGCGCATGTCGTTCGCGTCCAGCGTGTAGGGCACGATGAGTTGCGTGCCGCCGAAGCGAGTGTCATACCAGGGAAGGTCGTCGCTGTAGTCGTCGGCGTCGTAGGCGAAGCCGCCGTCCTCGACCACCAGGCGCCGCGTCTCCGGGCTGGTGCGCCCCGTGTACCAGCCGAGCGGCCGCGCGCCGGTGAGGCGCTTCTGGATCTCGATCGCCCTCTGCATGTGCTCGCGCTCGACGTCGAGCGGCACGTGCTGGTAATTGATCCAGCGCCAGCCGTGGCTGGCGATTTCGTGGCCGTCGCGCAGGAAAGCGTCCACCACCGCGGGGTTGCGCTCCATCGCCATCGCCACGCCGAACACCGTGAGCGGCAGCTTGTAGCGCCGGAACAGCGCGAGGATACGCCACACGCCCGCGCGCGAGCCGTATTCGAACAGCGATTCCATGGACATGTGGCGCGCGCCCGCGATCGGCTGCGCCGCCACCATTTCGGAAAGGAACGATTCGGCGGCCGGGTCGCCGTGCAGCACCGAGTTCTCGCTGCCCTCCTCGTAGTTGAGGACGAACTGCAGCGCGATGCGCGCGCCGCCGGGCCAGCGCGCGTGCGGCGGGTGCGCGCCGTATCCAGCGAGATCGCGCGGATACGCGCTGGATTTTTTCCGCGGGCCGGGCATGCGCGAAGTTTATACTACGAGGCATCGATGACGCTCCAGGATTTGAACCGCATCGGGCGCGCCGAATTCGTCGCTACGCTCGGCGGCATATTCGAACACTCGCCCTGGGTGGCGGAGCAGGCATTCGGACAGCGCCCCTTCGCCGGCGTGCGGCAACTCCACGCGGCGATGGCGGACGCAGTGCGCGCGGCCCCGCTGGAAGCGCGGCTCGCCCTCATCCGCGCGCATCCCGAACTCGCCGGCAGAGAAGCGGTGGCGGGCGCGCTCACCGCCGAATCCACCTCCGAGCAGTCGCGGCTCGGCTTCAACGCGCTGTCGCGCGGCGAATTCGAGCGCATGGCGGAACTCAACCGCCGCTACCGGGAGAAGTTCGGCTTCCCCTGCATCGTGGCGCTCAAGCTGCATGGCTCGCGCGCGACGGTGATCGCGGAATTCGAGCGCCGCCTTGCGAACGGCCGCGACAGCGAAATCGGCAACGCGTTGGAGCAAATAGGCCACATCGCGCGCGGCCGCCTCGACCAGATGCTCGGAGCGCACTGACATGGGACGCCTCACCACGCACGTGCTGGACACCGCCAGCGGCGTTCCCGCCGCCGGCATGAAAATCGATCTCTCGATCCTCGAAGGCGGGCACTGGAAGCTGCTGAAGACGGTCCACACCGATGCGGGCGGCCGCAGCGAGGCGCCGCTGCTCGAGGGCGAGAAGTTCATCAACGGCGAATACAAGCTGGTATTCCACGTCGCCGACTACTTTCGCGCGCGCGGCGCGGTACTGGCCGAGCCGCCCTTCCTGAACCGCGTGCCGCTGCGCTTCGGCATCGCCGATCCGGACCAGCATTACCACGTGCCGCTGCTCGTCTCCCCGTGGAGCTATAGCACCTACCGGGGCTCGTAGTGCAGGCCTATCTCCTCGACTGGGCCAACCTGCTCGTGCGCTGGACGCACCTCGTCACGGGCATTGCCTGGATCGGCGCGTCGCTGTATTTCGTGTTCCTCGACGATTCGCTCGACAGGCCCAAGAACCCCGCCGATGCCGCGAAGGGCGTGGCGGGCGAGCTCTGGGCGGTGCACGGGGGCGGCTTCTACCACGCGCAGAAATACGCCGCGGCGCCGCCCGCGATGCCCGAAACGCTGCACTGGTTCAAGTGGGAAGCCTACTGGACCTGGATCTCCGGCTTCACGCTGCTGGTGCTGTCCTATTACCTGAACGCCGGCCTCTACCTCGTCGACAAATCGGTGATGGACCTGTCGGCCGGCGCGGCGGTCGGCCTCGGCCTCGTCTGGCTGGTGAGCGGCTGGGTGGTCTACGACCTGCTGTGCAAATCGCCGCTCGGCCGCAACGACGCGGCGCTGGGCGTGGTGACCTTCGTGCTGCTGGCGCTGGCGGCCTGGGGCCTCACGCGCTGCTTCAGCGGCCGCGGCGCCTACATCCATTACGGCGCGATCCTCGGCACCGTCATGGTCGCCAACGTGGTGATGGTGATCATCCCGGGCCAGCGCAAATGGGTGCGCGCGCTCGCCGAAGGCCGCGCGCCCGATCCGGCGACCGGCGCCATCGCCAAGCAGCGCAGCGTGCACAACACCTACTTCACGCTGCCGGTGCTGTTCGTGATGATCTCCAACCACTACGCCATGACCTTCGGCAGCGCCTGGAACTGGCTGGTCCTCATGGGCTTCACGGGGGCGGGCGCGCTCATCCGCGTGTGGTTCGTGAAACGGCACAAGGGGAACGCGTCGCCGGTTCCGCTCATCGCCGGCGTGCTGATCCTCGCCGCCGTGGCAATGCTGCTTGCGCCTCGCGCCGGCAAGGAAACGGAAGGCGTGACGCTCGCCGAGGTGAAGAAAGTCGTGGACGCGCGCTGCGTCGCCTGCCATTCGCCGAAGCCCACGTTCCAGGGCTTCGAGCAGCCGCCCAAGGGCATCCTGCTCGACACGCCGGAGCGGATCGAGGCCATGAAGATGCAGATCCACCTGCAGGCGGTGGTTGCCAAGGCGATGCCGCCCGGCAACCTCACCGGCATCACCGACGACGAACGCCAGCTCATCGACCGCTGGTTCCGCTCTACCGCCAAACCCGAATGACCCCCCTCACCAGGAGAATCCCCATGCGCATCCTCGCCCTGTTCTGCGCCGTGCTGCTGTCCGGCCACGCGCTCGCCCAGAAAACCACTCCCGTGCGCTTTGCGCTCGACTGGCGCTTCGAAGGGCCGGCCGCGCCCTACTTCGTCGCCATCGACAAGGGCTACTACAAGGCCGAAGGCCTGGACGTCACCGTGGACCCCGGCTCGGGCTCGGTGGAAGGCATCAACCGCGTCGCCTCCGGCGCCTACGAGATGGGCTTCGCCGACATCAACTCGCTGGTGAAATACCGCGACAACCCGCGCAACCTGCCGGTGAAGGCGGTGATGATGGTCTACGACACGCCGGCCTTCTCCATCGTGGCGCTGAAGAAATCCGGCATCCATTCACCGAAGGACCTGGAAGGCAAGACGCTGGGCGCGCCCGCGGCCGACGGCGCCTGGGCGCAATGGCCGATTTTCGTGCAGGCCAACAAGATCGACGCATCGAAGGTCAAGGTGGAGAACGTCGGCTTCCCGGTGCGCGAGCCCATGCTGGCGCAGGGCAAGGTGGACGCCATCACCGGCTTCTGGTTCTCCTCCTACATGAACCTCAAGGCCAACGGCGTAGCGGCGGACGACATCGTGGTGCTGATGATGCGCGATTTCGGCGTGGACCTGTACGGCAACGTCATCGTCGCCAATCCGGACTTCATGCGCTTCTCGCCGAAGGCGGTGGCCGGCTTCGTCAAAGCCACCATCCACGGCATCCAGGACACCCTCAAGGACCCGGAGATGGCCATCGACGCGCTCATGAAGCGCAACCCGATCGCCAAGCGCGACGTGGAGCTGGAGCGGCTCAAGCTGTCGCTGGCGAAGAATTTCGTCACGCCCGACGTGCAGAAGAACGGCCTGGGCGCGGTGGACGTGAAGCGCCTGGAGCACTCCATCGACCAGATCGGCCTCACCTTCCAGTACACCAACAAGCCCAAGGCCGCCGACGTCTTCACCGCGCAGTACCTGCCGCCGAAGGACCAGCGGCTGGTGAAATAGCTTGCAGGACTTCGTCCGGCTCGAGAACGTCTCCATGGGCTACGGCCGGGGCGCCGCCGCGCTGCGGGCCGTGGAGGACGTGAGCCTGTCCATCGCCAAAGGCGAATTCATCGCCGTGGTCGGGCCCTCGGGCTGCGGCAAGAGCTCGCTCATGAAGCTCATCTCCGGGCTGCACCTGCCGCTCGCGGGCACACTCACGGTCGAGGGCAAGCCGGTGTGCGGCCCGCTCAAGTCCGTCGGCATGGCGTTCCAGAACTCCAACCTGCTGCCCTGGCGCAGCGCCATCGAGAACGTGCTGCTGCCGCTGGAAATCGTCCAGCCCTACCGCGCCGAATTCCGGCAGAAAAAAGAGCAATTCCGGGAAAAGGCGGAAAGCCTGCTCGCATCGGTCGGCCTCAAGGGCTTCGCGGACAAGCATCCCTGGGAGCTCTCCGGCGGCATGCAGCAGCGCGCGTCCATCTGCCGCGCGCTCGTGCACGAGCCCGAG
>CAZPNH010000261.1:0-4274 GCA_964587635.1 uncultured Bordetella sp. | reverse complement strand
CTCGTCGTGCACACCGACCTGAACTGCCTGTCGGTGCTGCAGTTCGCGGTCGACCTGCTGCGCGTGCGCCATGTCATCGTCTGCGGCCACTACGGCTGCAGCGGCGTGCACGCGGCGCTGCACGGCCACAAGGTCGGCCTCGCCGACAACTGGCTGCGCCACGTGCATGACGTCTCCGAGAATCACGCGGCGGAACTGGGCGCCATCGGCGACCCGGCCGCGCGCGAGCGGCGGCTTTGCGAACTGAACGTCGTCGAGCAGGTGCGGCACGTCTGCGAGGTGACCGTGGTGCAGGACGCGTGGGCGGCCGGCCGGCCGCTCGCCGTGCACGGCTGGATTTACGGGGTCGAGGACGGGCTGCTGCGCAACCTGAATTGCACGCGCGAAGGATGAAACTCTCGACGCCGCTGTCCGCAGCCCTCGGCCTTTCGATGCCGATCATCCAGGCGCCGATGGCGGGCGGCCCCTCGTCGCAGGAGCTGGTCGCCGCCTGTTCCATGGCAGGCGCGCTGGGTTCCTTCGGCTTCGCCTATACGCAACCGGAAGAAATGAAGAAGCAGTCGGCCTGGGTGCGCGCGAAGACTGATCGTGCGTTCGGCATCAATCTGTTCACCTCGGCGCAACCCGGCTGCATCGACGCCGGCGCGCAGCGCGGTGCGCTCGACGCGGTGGCGGACTACTACAAGGAGCTTGGCCTGCCCGCGCCCGCGCCGGTGCAGGAGCCATATGCACCGGATCTGGAGGCGCAGCTGGATGCGATCGCCGGTATCCGGCCCCGCATTTTTACGGTTCATTTGAATGACCTGGACCCAAAGCGGCTCAAAGTATTCCAGGCCCTCGGCATTGCGGTCGGCGGTAGCGCCACCTGCGTCGCCGAGGCGCAGCGGCTGGAGTCCCTCGGCTTCGATTTCGTCATCGCGCAGGGCGGCGAGGCGGGCGGCCACCGCGGCAGCTATCTGCGCGACCCTTACCAGTCGCTTACCGGAACGCTGGCGCTCACGCGCCTCGTGGTTCGCGCCGTAAAGCTGCCGGTGATCGCGGCAGGCGGCATCATGGATGGCGCCGGCATCGCGGCGGCGCTCGCGCTGGGCGCGCAGCTCGCCCAGCTCGGCACGGCCTTCGTTCCGTGCCCGGAAAGCGGTGCCTCCCGGATTCACAAGGATCTGCTGTTGCAAGCAACGGAAGACAGCACGCAGGTAACGGAGAAATTCTCCGGCAAGCCGGCGCGCGGCCTGTCGAACCGCTTCATGACGGAAATGGCGGCGAAGAACGCGCCGCAGCTCGCCTTTCCCGCGCAAAATAACGTCACGGGCAGGCTGCGGCAGGCCTCGGCGAAGGCCGGCAGACCGGATTTCGTCGCGCTGTGGGCGGGCCAGGCCGCGCCGCTGTCGCGGGAACTTCCGGCCGCCGGGCTGCTCGCGAAGCTCGAAGCGGAAGCCATCGAATCCATTCAGAAGCTGAAAGGAATGATCCATGAATCCTGATCCGATCGTCATCGTTTCCGCCGCGCGCACGCCGATGGGCGCGTTCCAGGGCGAACTCAAGGGCTTCGCCGCGCCGGAGCTGGGCGCCGCCGCCATCCGCGCCGCCGTCGAGCGCGCGAAGCTCAAGCCGGAAGACGTGCAGGAAGCGCTGATGGGCTGCGTGCTGCCCGCGGGCCAGGGCCAGGCGCCGGCGCGCCAGGCGGCGCTCGGCGCGGGGCTTTCGCTCGCCACCGGCTGCACCACCGTCAATAAAATGTGCGGCTCCGGCATGAAGGCCGCGATGCTCGCGCACGACGCATTGATCGCCGGCTCTTACGACGTCGTCGTTGCCGGTGGAATGGAATCCATGACCAATGCGCCTTACCTGCTGCCGAAGGCGCGCGCGGGCCTGCGCATGGGCCACGGCCAGGTGATCGACCACATGTTCTACGACGGCCTGGAAGACGCCTACGAGAAAGGCCGCTTGATGGGGTCGTTTGCGGAGGAATGCGCGCAGAGCTTTTCCTTCACAAGAGAATCTCAAGACAAGTTTGCGATCACCTCGCTTGAACGCGCACAAAAAGCAAACAAGGACGGTTCCTTCGCCTGGGAAATCACGCCGATCGCCATCAAGGCGGGCAAGGAGCAGAAGTTCGTCGAGATGGACGAGCAACCGTTCAAGGCGAACCTGGAGAAGATCCCCACGCTCAAGCCTGCGTTCCGCAAGGACGGCACCGTAACCGCGGCGAATTCCTCCTCCATTTCCGACGGCGCCGCGGCGCTGGTGCTGATGCGCCGCTCGACGGCGGAAAAGCGCGGCCTCGCGCCGATCGCGACCATCGCCGGCCATGCCACGCACGCGCAGGCGCCCGCCCTGTTCACCACGGCGCCCGTGGGCGCGATAAGAAAGTTATTTGAAAAGACGGGCTGGACGGCGGAACACGTGGACCTCTACGAAATCAACGAGGCCTTCGCGGTGGTGACGATGGCGGAGATGCAGGAGCACAAGCTGCCGCACGACAAGGTCAACGTGCACGGCGGCGCCTGCGCGCTCGGCCATCCGATCGGCGCCTCGGGCGCGCGCATCCTCGTCACCCTGATCGGCGCGCTGCGCACGCATGGCGGCAGGCGCGGCGTGGCCTCGCTGTGCATCGGCGGCGGCGAAGCCACGGCCATGGCGATCGAACTTGCATGAACGCCAGCAAGGCCGCGCTGCAGAAACTGCTCGGGCGCTCGCGCTTCGTCAGCGGCTACGGGCTGAAACTGCTGTCCGTGACGAACGACGAATGCACCATCGCCATGCCCTTCCGCCGCAAATTCGAGCGGCCGGGCGGCACGGTGAACGGCCCTGCCTTCATGGCGGCCGCGGATTGCGCCATGTGGCTGGCGATCAAGCGCCACATCGGCATCGAGCATGACGCGGTGACTTCCGAACTGAACACCGCGTTCCTGAACGCGGCGCGGCGCGAGACCGTGTACTGCAGCGCGCGCGTGCTCAAGCTCGGCAGGCGCATCATCTACGGCACCGCCGAGTGCCACGACCGGCGCGGCAAAATCTTCACCCACCATACCGTGACGTACGCGCGCATTTGATCCGCTGATCCGATGGCCATCCTCAAGAGCCAGCTCAATCCCCGCTCGGCGGAGTTCCTCGCGAACGCCGCGCGCATGAAATCGCTGGTCGCCGACCTGCGCGAGAAAGTGGGGCGCGTCACGCTGGGCGGCGACGAGGCCTCGCGCAAGCGCCATGTGTCGCGCGGCAAGCTGCTGCCGCGCGAACGCGTGCGCTCGCTGCTCGATCCGGGTTCGCCCTTCCTCGAAATCGGCCAGCTGGCCGCCTTCGGCATGTACGGCGACGAAGCGCCGGGCGCGGGGATCATCACTGGGATCGGCCGCATTGCCGGGCGCGAATGCGCGATCGTCGCCAACGACGCCACGGTCAAGGGCGGCACCTACTTCCCGATGACGGTGAAAAAGCACCTGCGCATGCAGGAGATCGCGGCGCAGAACCGGCTGCCCTGCATCTACCTCGTCGATTCCGGCGGCGCCAACCTGCCCAACCAGGACGAGGTGTTTCCCGACCGCGAGCATTTCGGCCGCATTTTCTACAACCAGGCGAATCTTTCCGCCGCGGGCATTCCGCAGCTCGCCTGCGTGATGGGCTCCTGCACCGCCGGCGGCGCCTACGTGCCGGCGATGTCGGACGAATCCATCATCGTCAAGGGCCAGGGCACGATTTTCCTCGGCGGTCCGCCGATCGTGAAGGCGGCCACCGGCGAAATCGTCAGCGCCGAGGACCTGGGCGGCGCGGACGTGCACACGCGAATCTCGGGCGTCTCGGACCACTACGCGCTGAATGACGCGCACGCGCTCCAGATCCTGCGAAGGATCGTGGCGAATCTGAATGTCGAAAAGAGAATCGGCTTAAAAGTACAGGCGCCCAGGGAACCCCTTTATCCTGCCGAGGAGATCTACGGCGTCATTCCGGCCGAGGCGCGCAAGCCCTACGACGTGCGTGAAATCATCGCGCGCATCGTCGACGGCTCCGAACTGGATGAATTCAAGGCCAACTACGGCACCACGCTGGTGACCGGCTTTGCGCACCTGCACGGCTACCCGGTGGCGATCCTCGCCAACAACGGCGTGCTGTTCTCGGAATCCTCGCTCAAGGCGACGCATTTCATCGAGCTTGCCAGCCAGCGCGGCATTCCGCTGCTGTTCCTGCAGAACATCACCGGCTACATGGTGGGCCGGAAATACGAGGCCGGCGGCATCGCCAAGGACGGCGCCAAGATGGTCACCGCCGTCGCC
>CAZPNH010000260.1:0-4283 GCA_964587635.1 uncultured Bordetella sp. | reverse complement strand
TTTCCAGGCGCGCCGCTGCGAGCGGCCGGCGACGAATTCGGTCACCGGGATGCGCACCGGCACGCAGGCGCGGCAGCTGTCGCAGTGCGGCCGGTAGGTGAAGATGCCGCTGCGGCGGAAGCCGGCCTTGACCAGTTCGCCGTAGAGCTCGGTATTGATGAGGTGGCTCGGCGTCGCCACCTGCGAGCGCGCCATGCGCTCGGGCAGGTAGCTGCACGGGTAGGGCGCAGTCACGTAGAACTGCAGTACCGCGTGCGGCAGGTCATTCAGTCGGGACATACGTGCCTAGTCTACCAATGCAGCGACGCGACGTAAAAACTCCCGGCGGGGTATCTCCCTGGCGCCCAGAGAGGCTAGCAGCGGGGTGCGCTGCTGGCAGTCGATGAGCGGTATATCCCGCCGGCGCAGGTTTTCCACCAGGGCCACCAGCGCCACCTTGGATGCGTCGGTTTCACTGGAGAACATGGACTCGCCGTAGAACATGCGGCCGATGGACACGCCGTAGAGGCCGCCGACCAGCTTGCCGTCCCGCCAGGTTTCGAAGGAATGAGCATGACCGGCCCGGTGCAAGGCCAGGTAGGCCGCCTGCATGGGCTTGCCCAGCCAGGTGCCGGATTCGCCCTTTCTCGGTCCCGCGCAGGCCTTGATGACTTTCGCAAAAGCGGTATCGGTCCTGACCTCGAAACCCTTGTTGCGCACGTTCTTGGCGAGCGAACGCGACACTTTCAGCTCGTCGCAGAACAGCACCATGCGCGGGTCGGGGGACCACCACAGGATGGGCTCGTCGCCGGAATACCAGGGGAAAATGCCCTGGCGGTAAGCCGCGAGCAGCCGCTCGGCCGTCAGATCGGCGCCGGCGCACAGCAAGCCGTTGGGATTCCTGAGCGCTTTCTCCACGGGCGGAAAGGGATCGTCCCTTTCCAGCCACTTCAGCACAGTATGACGCCGCGACGCTGCATTCCTACAAATTGTAGCCCTTCTCGTTGTGCTCGGCCGTGTCGAGGCCCTCTGATTCCTGTTCGCTGGTGACGCGCATGCCGGTCATCGCGTTGCTCAGCTTCAGCAGCATCCATGTGACGATGCCGGACCAGGCGCCGACGGCGAGTATGCCCACGAGCTGTACCTTGACTTGTGCGCCCATTGTCACGCCCTCGGCATAGCCGACGCCGCCGAAAACCGGTGCTGCCAATACGCCGGTGAGCAATGTCCCGAGAACGCCGCCGACGCCATGCACAGGCGTCACGTCTAGCGAATCATCCACCTTCAGCGTGCGCTTCATCCAGCTGGTGGCGGAAAAGCAGACGACGCCGGCAATCCCGCCGATGGCGATCGCGCCCATCGGCCCGACGAAACCTGAGGCCGGAGTGATGGTGCCCAGGCCCGCCACCACGCCGGTGACAATGCCGAGCACCGAGGGCTTGCCGTAGCGCAGCGTCTCGCAGAACAGCCACGCGAGCGCGCCCGACGCAGCGCCGATGTGCGTCACCAGCATCGCCATGCCAGCAGAGCCGTTGGCGGCGAGCGCGCTGCCGGCGTTGAATCCGAACCAGCCCACCCACAGCATGCAAGCGCCGGTCACCGTCATCGTCATGTTGTGCGGCGGCATCGCGGTATCCGGAAACCCCCTCCTGCGGCCCAGCACCAGCGCGCAGACCAATGCAGCCATCCCGGCGTTGAGGTGCACCACGGTGCCGCCGGCGAAGTCCATGAGTCCCATCTCCTGCAGCCAGCCGCCGCCCCATACCCAATGGGCGACCGGGCAATAGACGAGGAGCAGCCAGAGCAGGCTGAACAGAAGCATGCCCGAGAAGCGAACACGCTCCGCATAGGCGCCCACCACCAGCGCGGGGGTGATGATCGCGAACGTCATCTGAAACATCGCAAAGACGGATTCAGGGATGTTTCCCTTGAGCGTGTTGACGCCAAGCCCTGCAAGGAAACTCCTGCCGAAGCCGCCGCACCAGGAGTTCAGCGTGTCACCGTCGCCGAATGCGATGCTGTAGCCCACGATCACCCACGCTAGCGTCACCATGCAGGCGATGGCAAAACACTGCATCAGGACGGAAAGTACGTTCTTTGCGCGCACCAAGCCGGCGTAGAACAGCGCCAATCCGGGCAGCGTCATAAACAGCACCAGCGCCGAAGCGGTGATCATCCAAGCCGTGCTGGCCGGGTCCAGCTTCGGGGGTTCGGATGCCCCTACAAGGGGCGCGTATGTCAGAAATAGTGCAAAAAGCAGTTTTGCTGAAGACACAGGCCCCCTCCCATGTTGGTGCGTAGCGCACCGAATGGAAGCATACCCGAGTTACTTTAGGTCTTCAGCGTGGAAACTGAAGGAGCCGCGGGCGCGGTCCGCAAACCAGTGCTTCAGCGTCAGGCCGACGGTGCTGAAGGCGATGTCCTTCCACGGCATGCGCGCTTCCTCGAACAGCGCTACTTCGAGGCTCTCCACGCCGGCCTTGAAATCCAGGTCGAGCAGGCGCGCGCGGAAGAAAACGTGCACCTGGTTCACGTAGGGCACCGATACCATGCTGAAGGCGGAGATGAGCTCGATGCGCGCGCCCGCTTCCTCCAGCGTCTCGCGCGCGGCGGCTTCGCCCGCGCTCTCGCCGTTCTCCATGAAGCCGGCCGGCAGCGTCCAGTAGCCGTAGCGCGGCTCGATGGCGCGCCGGCACAGCAGCACGCGCACTTCCCCGCCTTCCTCCCACACGGGGATCGAGCCGAGCACCAGCTTGGGATTCTCGTAGTGGATGCTGCCGCAGTTGTCGCAGACGTAGCGCGGCAGCGAGTCGCCCGGAGGCACCCGCTTCGCGATGGCGGCGCCGCAGTTAGAGCAGTATTTCATCGAGCGACTTTACGATGCGGTCGGGCTGGAAGCCGGTGCGGTCCACCGGCGCCCCGGTCCGGTTGATCCAGTAGACGCTGAAGCCGAAGGATTTCGCGCCCAGCGCATCCCAGCAGTTCGACGACACGAAGCCGATGTCCTGTTTCGGCGTCTGCAGCCGGTCCACGGCGAGCTGGTAGACCTGCGGCGCGGGCTTGTAGGTTTTCATCTCGTCCACGCTCAGCACCGCGTCGAACGACAGCCCGGATTGCGCCACCAGCGGATCGAGCATGTCCGGCGAGCCGTTGCTGAGGATGGCGAGCCGGGTTTGGAATTTTCCCATCGAGGTTTTCACGTCGGGATAGAGCGCGAGCCTGCGGTATTCGTCCATCAGGGAGCGCTTTTCGTCTTCGCGGATTTGCAGGCGAAGGAATTCGCAGGAATACAGCAGCGCCTCCTCCGTTACCTGCGAAAAGGGCGCGTAGCGGCCCATGAGGCTGCGTTGCCAGGTGTATTCGAGTTGCTTCGCGCGCCAGAGTTGCGCCAGCTGCGTGCCCCTGCCGGGCCAGAAAGCCTCGCAGCGCGACTGCACCGAAAGCACGTCGAAGAGGGTTCCATAAGCATCGAAGACGAGGGCGCGTGGCATCCGTAAGCTTCAGTATACGCAGGGGAATTCGGATTCGATGCTAAACTGGCGCGGGACGATGGGAAAAGTGAAGGTCAGCGAGTGGTTATGGCGTTTTCTGGCGGCCGTGATGCTGTTCGCGGTCGCTTGGATATTGTGGATCTTCTACCAGATTAACCCACCGCCGATCGTCACCCATGCCGCGTTCGAAGCCGCCGCGCGCGCCAAGGCCAAGGCCGGGCAGAGCACGCAGGGCGTGATCGAGCCCGACGGCGGCGCGGCGTCCGCGCCGGCCGAGGCATCCGCGCCGGCCGAGGCGCCCGCTCCGCCTCCGGCGGCGGCCAAGGAAGCCCCGATCAACGCGGACAAGCTGAAATTCACCGATTCGCTGTCGACTCCCGAAAAGAAGTGACCGACCGCTACGAGGAGCTGTACCGCAGCTGGCGCTGGGAAGTGCCCGAGCGCTACAACATCGCCCAGGCCTGCTGCGGGCGCTGGGCGGCGGACCGCTCGCGCTTCGCGTTGTACTGGGAAGACGAGTCGGGCGAGACCGCGAAGTACACCTTCTGGGACATCCAGCGCGAGGCGAACCGGCTGTCGAACGCGCTCGCCGGCCTGGGCGTGAAGCGCGGCGACCGCGTCGCGCTGATCCTGCCGCAGCGGCCCGAAATGGCGATCGCCTATATGGCGATCTTCCAGATGGGCGCCATCGCGCTGCCGCTGTCGCACCTGTTCGGGCCCGACGCGCTCGAATACCGCATGGCCTTCGCCGGCGCGAGCACGGTGTTTGTCGAACCCACCACCATCGCGAATCTCTGGGCGGTGAAGGACAAG
>CAZPNH010000259.1:0-4308 GCA_964587635.1 uncultured Bordetella sp. | reverse complement strand
TGGAGCTGGAGCCGAGCCCGGCGGATGCCTGGCACCTGCTGGGCGCGATCGCGCTGCGCGAGGGCGACAGCACATTGGCGCTCGAAATGACCGGCGAGGCGCTGCAGCGCCTGCCCTCCAGCGCCGAATACCTGAACAGCTTCGGCATCGCGCAGCGCGGGCTCGGCCGGCTGGCGGACGCCGAGCAGAGTTTTCGCCGCGCGGCCGCGCTCAGGCCGGATTACGTCGACGCGCACAACAACCTGGGCAACGCGCTGCGGGAGCTCGGCCAGCTGGACAAGGCCGAACGCAGCTTCAGCAAGGCGCTCTCGCTCAAACCCGACTATGCCGAGGCGCACGGCAACCTCGGCCTCACGCTGCGCGGACTGGGACAGCTGGAAAAAGCCGAGCGCAGCCTGCGCCGGGCGGTGGCGCTCAAGCCGCAGTATGCGGAAGCGCACAACGACCTGGGCGCGACCTTGTTCGGCCTGGGACGGCTCGAGGAGGCTGAGCGCAGCTACCGGCAGGCGCTGGCGCTCGATCCCGCGCTCGCCCTGGCGCAGGGCAATCTTGTGTTCCTGCTGAATTACGTTCCGGACCGTACGCCCGCTGCGATCTACGCCGAGCATCGCGATTTCGCGCGGCGCTTCGTGCCGTCCGCCGCGCCGCAGCCGCATCGCAACGGCCGCGCGCCGGAACGCAGGCTGCGCATCGGCTATGTGTCGGGGGATCTGCGCCAGCATCCGGTGGCGCATTTCATCGAACCGGTGCTCGCCCGGCACGATGCGGCAAAATTCGAGATTTTCTGCTACTACAGCGCGCCGCGGCCGGATGCCGTCACCGAGCGGCTGAAGGCCCTGCCGGTACAGTGGCGGGATGTGTTCGAACTGGACGACGGCACGCTCGAGAACCTGGTGCGCGAGGACGCGATCGACATCCTGGTGGACCTGAGCGGGCACACCACCAACAACCGGCTGCCCGTGTTTGCGCGCAAGCCCGCGCCGGTGCAGGCCACCTGGCTCGGCTATCTGAACACCACCGCGTTGGATGCCATGGACTATCGCATCACCGACCCGCGCGCGAGTCCGGAGGGGATGATGGAGGCGTACCACAGCGAGAAGCTGATCCGTCTTCCCGACAGCCAGTGGTGCTACCAGCCGCCGCTTTCAAGTCCCGAGGTCGAACCGCCGCCCAGCGCGAGGTCCGGCCGCATTACCTTTGCTGTGTTCGCGAACCCGGCAAAAATCACCGTACCCGCGATCGAGTTGTGGAGCCGGCTGCTCGAACGCGTGCCCGGTTCGCGGCTGATGATCGTCGCCAACGGCATGGCCGCCATTCCATCGGACTACGCCGCGCGCTACACCAGCTGCGGCATCGCCAAGGACAGGCTGCAGTTGGTCGGCACGAAGCCCTTCCAGGAATACCTCGTGCTGCATCATTCCGCAGATGTGGTGCTGGACACCTTTCCCTACGCCGGCGGCACCACCACCTGCCATGCGCTGTGGATGGGCGTGCCGGTGGTTACGCTGGCCGGCGATACGGTGCCCTCGCGCGGCGGCGCGAGCCTGCTGCATGCCGTTGGCCTCGATGAACTGGTGGCGCAGACGCCGGAGCAGTACGTGGACGTCGCGGCGGCGCTGGTTGGGGATGCGGCGCGCCTCGCAGCACTGCGCGCTGGGATGCGCGAACGCATGCGCCGCTCGCCGCTGATGGATGCGGAACGCTTTACGCGAAATCTGGAAGCGGCCTACCGCGACATGTGGCGCAACTGGTGCGCCGTCCAGTCGGGCCGCAGCCTGTTCGGACGCATGGCCGCCGGCCTGCGCGGGATCATCTCGCCGAAAGGCTGAAGAGCTTCAGCACCGCGTCGTCCGGTTCGGTGACGAACGCGAAGGCCGCCACCTCGAAGCGGTCGAGCCTGGTAAACACGTGCGGGAAACCGCTGCCCGACAGCGCCAGGGCGAGCGACTCCTGGGTGAAGCCGCATTTGTGGGCGTAGAAATCATCGCCGCTGCGCTCGATCTCCTCGCCGAAGCCGTAGATCACGTCCTGCACCGAGATCGGTCCCGAGGCCGACTGATAGAGCGTGTCGTTGATGTCCAGGTTTTCCTGCACCGCGACGCGCATGACCTGCGCGATGTCCGGCACGCGGATATGCGCGAAGCCTTCGTCCTTGAGCACGTGCAGGAAGCCTTCGAGGACTTTCGGCACCTCGTGCCGGTGATAGTGCTCCAGGTTGTGGGAGCAATAGACCGCGTCGTAGGCGGCGCCCGGCAGATCGGACAGCCTGCGCGCATCGCAGACCACATCCGGCTTTCCCTTGGGATCGATGTCGAGCAGCACGTGCTCCCATCCCGCGTACTGGGGCGGCAGCGGAATGCGCTTGTTGTTGCCGCCGACGTTGAGCAGTTTCTTCACTCGCGCGCGCGCGCCAGCTTCTCCACCTCGGGCAGGCGCCGCAGCGCGCGCATCACGCGCGCGAGGTGCTGGCGGTTGCCGACTTCTAGCACGAACAGCATGGTGGTGAACAGCGCGCGGTCCTCTTCCATGCTGATGGAGTCGATGTTGGAGCCGGCGTCGGCGATTTCGGAGGCGACCTTGGCGAGCACGCCGCGCTGGTTGGTCACCGTCACGCGCACCGCGGTCTGGAACAGGCGGCTCGGCTGGCGGTCCCATTCCACGTCGATCCACTGCTCGGGCTCGATGCGGCGCGAGCGCAGCGCCTGCCGGCATTCCGCGGTGTGCACCACCAGCCCCTGGCCCTTCTTCATCGAGCCGAGGATCGCGTCGCCGGGAATGGGACGGCAGCAGCTCGCCAGCTGCACCGCCATGCCTTCGCTGCCGCGGATCACCACGCTCGCGGCCGCGCTCCTGGGATGGCCGCTCTTCGCTTCCTCGCGTTCGGTCTTGCGCAGGAGCTTGCGCGCCACTACCGCCGGCAGGCGCCGGCCCAGGCCGATGTCGGCCAGCACCTCCTGGCGCGAGTGCGCGCCCGAGTCGCGCACCGCGTGCTCCCAGCTCTGCTCGTCGATATCGGCGGGCGTATGGCCGGCCGCTTTCAACGCCTGCTCGAGCAGGCGCTCGCCGAGCGCCGCCGACTCGTCGTACTGCATGGTCTTGAGGAAATGCCGGATGTTGGAGCGCGCTTTTCCGGTCCGCACACACTGCAGCCAGGCCGGATTGGGCTTGGCGTAGCCGGTGGTGATGATCTCGATGCGGTCGCCGTTGCGCAGCTCGGTGCGCAGCGCCACCAGTTCGCCGTTCACCTTCGCCGCCACGCAGCGGTTGCCGATGTCGGTATGCACCGCGTACGCGAAATCCACCGCGGTGGCGCCGCGCGGCAGCGACATGATGCGGCCCTTGGGCGTGAAAACGTAGATTTCGTCCGGGAAGAGATCGATCTTGACGTGTTCGAGGAATTCCTGCGAGTCGCCCGACTGGCTCTGGATCTCCAGCAGCGACTGCAGCCACTGGTGGGTCTTCTTCTGAAGCTCGGAGAGCGAGTCGGCGTCGCTCTTGTACATCCAGTGCGAGGCGACGCCGGCCTCGGCCAGGCGGTGCATTTCCTCGGTGCGCAGCTGGATCTCGACCGGTACGCCGTAGGGGCCGATCAGCGCGGTGTGCAGCGACTGGTAGCTGTTCGCCTTGGGGATGGCGATATAGTCCTTGAACTTGCCCGGCACCGGCTTGTACAGGCCATGCAGCACGCCGAGCGCGAGGTAGCAGGTGGGCGTGTCCTTCACCACCACGCGGAAGCCGTAGATGTCGTGCACCTCGGAGAACGACAGGTGCTTCTCGATCATCTTGCGGTAGATGGAGTAGATGTGTTTTTCGCGTCCCGTCACCGTGGCGGCGACGCCGGCCTCGGCGAGCTTCGCCTTGATCGCCGCCTCGATCTTGCCGACCACTTCGCGCCGGTTGCCGCGCGCCGCGCGCGTCGCCTTGGCGAGCACGCGGTAGCGCATCGGGTGGGTGTGGGAGAAGGCGAGTTCCTGCAGTTCGTGGAACAGCTCGTTCAGGCCCAGGCGGTTGGCGATCGGCGCGTAGATCTCCATGGTTTCGCGCGCCACGCGCCTGCGCTTGGCCGGCGCCACCGCGGCGAGCGTGCGCATGTTGTGCAGCCGGTCCGCGAGCTTGATGAGGATGACGCGCACGTCGCGCGCCATGGCGAGCAGCATTTTGCGGAAATTCTCGGCCTGCGCGTCCTCGGCCGACTGGAATTCGATCTTGTCGAGTTTGGAGACGCCGTCGACCAGATCCGCCACGGGCTTGCCGAAGGTGTCGGAGATCTCGGCCTTGGTGACCGAGGTGTCCTCCATCACGTCGTGC
>CAZPNH010000258.1:0-4308 GCA_964587635.1 uncultured Bordetella sp. | reverse complement strand
CGGCAGGATCTGCCGCGCGATGAGGGGCTGCACGAGGAACAGCAGGAAGGAGGACAGGAATATCGTCGCCGCGTAAGCCATCGGTGCTAGTCAATTTCCTTGGGAAAGGGTTTTTTCAGCATCCAGCCGGCGATCGCGTCCACCGTCTCGGCTTCCTTGCCGTAGTAGCCGTGCGCCGCCAGCGGTTCGCAGGGGCCGGTCTCGGGCGGCTTGCCGCCTTTCACCGACACCAGCGGATAGCTGCCGCCGAGCCGGGCCGCTTCGGAATACGGCGTCGATTCGCAGGCGTCCTCGCGATGGTGCACGAAGAGCAGCGGCGCCTTGATGGAGGAGAAATCGAACACGGACAGGACCGGCGCGCGGCGGTCGCGGAACAGCGATGAGCTGAGCACGACCCCCGCCACCTCGCCGCCCATGGCGCGCCCGAGGTGCGCGACCGAAATGGTGCTGCGGCTGGTGCCGACGAGGAATACCGGCAGGCCCGGATAGCGCTTCTTCACCTCGGCCACCACCGCCGTGATGTCGGCCGCGTGCTGCGCGCTGGCGCGGAACGCATCGCTCATGCCCGAGCCGCCCTGCTGGTCGCTCGGGTTGTCCATGATCACCGGCAGGATGCCGTTGCGGATGAACTCGCGGCGCGACCGCGGCAGGAAATTCAGGTCGCCGAACTTCGGCTTGCCGTCCTCCATGCGCAGGCGGATCCCGCCGCCCCCGCCGATGAACAGCAGCGCGGCCGCTTCGGCCTTGACGCCGCCCATGTTGGCGATGAAAAAGGACTGCGTCACGCCCTCGCGCGTCGCGAGCGTGACGATCTCCTGCGCCTCTGCCGCGGCAGGAAACAGCAGGACCGCCAGCAGCAGGAACCGGTTCAAATCCGCTTGGCGAGCCGCGCGGCGAGGCCGGTATAGGCTGCGGGCGTCAGTGCAAGGAGCCGCTTCTTCGCCTCCGCGGCGATCGGCAGGCCGCGAATGAAGGCGGCGAGCTGCTTGCGGTCGAGCTTCTTGCCGCGCGAAAGCGCCTTGAGTTTTTCGTAGGCGCCGGCGACGCCGTGCCGCCGCATCACCTGCTGCACCGCTTCCGTCAGCACTTCCCAGTTGGCCTCGAGGTCGTCCGCGATGCGCCGCGGGTCGGCCTCGAGCTTGGCCAGGCCGCGCAGGCAGGCGTTGTAGGCGAGCAGCGTATGTCCGAGCGCGCCGCCCGCGTTGCGCAGCGCGGTGGAATCCGAGAGGTCGCGCTGCCAGCGCGACACCGGGAGCTTGTCGGCGAGATGCCGCAGCAGCGCGTTGGCGACGCCGATGTTGCCTTCGGAATTTTCGAAGTCGATCGGGTTGACCTTGTGCGGCATGGTCGAAGAGCCGACTTCTCCCTGCCTGGTCTTCTGGCGGAAGTAGCCGAGCGAGATATAGCCCCACATGTCCCGGTCCAGGTCGAGCAGGATGGTATTGGCGCCGGCATAGGCGTCGAACAGCTCGGCGAACGAGTCGTGCGGCTCGATCTGCGTGGTGTAGGGGTTGAATTCCAGCCCCAGCCCGGCAACGAAGCGCGCGCAGAAGCGCTCCCAGTCGAATTTCGGATAGGCGATGGTGTGGGCGTGGTAGTTGCCGACCGCGCCGTTCATCTTCCCCAGCAGCGGCACCGAGGCGATTCTCCTGCGGGCGCGCTCCAGGCGGTGCACCACGTTGGCAAGCTCCTTGCCGAGCGTGGTCGGCGAGGCCGGCTGGCCGTGCGTGCGCGACAGCATCGCCAGCGCCGCGTGCCGGTGCGCGCCCTCGCGCAGGACGCCGGTCAGCTGGTCCAGCTTCGGCAGCATCACGCGCGCACGCGATTCGGCCAGCATGAGCGCATAGGACAGGTTGTTGATGTCCTCGGAGGTGGCGGCGAAATGGATGAATTCGAGCGCACCCTGCACTTCCCGGTTCTTGCCCAGCTTCGCCTTCAGCCAGTATTCGATCGCCTTGACGTCGTGGTTGGTCTCGGCCTCGATGTCCTTTATTTTTTTCGCGTCGCTTTCGGAAAAACCGGCGACCAGCGCCTTGACTCCGGCCGCGGTCTTCCTGGAGAACGGCTTGAGTTCGGCGATGGCCGGCTCGGCGGCGAGCGCCATGAGCCAGGCCAGCTCGACGCGCACGCGGTAGCGGATGAGGGCGTATTCGCTGAAAAACGGCCTGAGCGGATCCGCGGACCCGGCGTACCGGCCGTCGAGCGGCGACAGCGCGGTGAGCGAAGATGCCATGGCCCTATTATATAATCCGCGCCCGCGACGAAACTATCCGCATGAAACTACTCGGTTCAGTCCCCAGCCCCTACACCCGCAAGGTACGCATCGTCCTTGCGGAAAAGAAGATCGAATGCGACTTCGAGACCGCGGACGTCAACCCGCCCGACAACCCGGTGAACGCGCACAATCCGCTGGGCAAGGTGCCGACGCTGATCCTGGACGACGGCACGGCGCTGTTCGATTCGCGCGTCATCGTCGAATTCCTCGATGCCGTGTCGCCGCTGTCGCGGCTGATTCCCGAGGAGAACCGCGAGCGCGTCGCGGTGCGCCGCTGGGAGGCGCTCGCCGACGGCGCGCTGGACGCCGGGCTGCTGATCCGCTACGAGTCGCTGCGGCCGAAAAAGGAACAGGGCGAGGCCTGGGTGGCCAAGCAAACCGGCAAGCTCGAGCGCGGCCTCGCGATGATCGCCGCGGAGCTGGGCGACAGGCCCTGGTGCCACGGCGACCGGTATACGCTGGCCGACATCGCGGTCGGCTGCTGCCTGGGTTGGGTGGAGTTCCGCAAGCCGGCCGGCATCGAATGGCGCGGCAAGTATGAAAACCTCGCGCGCCACTACGACAAGCTGATGGAACGGCCCGCGTTCGCGGATACCGCGCCGCCGCCGGCCTGATTCAGCTGATTACCGCGCCGCCGAGACAGACGGCGCCGTCGTAGAGCACCACCGACTGGCCGGGCGTCACCGCCCACTGCGGCTGGGCGAATTCCATGGCGATTTCCTCGTCATCCGAGCGCGTGACGATGCAGGCGGAATCCGCCTGGCGGTAGCGCGTCTTGGCCGAATGCGATGCGCCCACCGCCGGCGCATCGCCCGAGACCCAGCTTGCGTCCTGCGCCTTGAGCGAATTGCGCATGAGCAGCATGTGGTCATGGCCCTGAACCACGACGAGCGCATTGGAACCGAGATCTTTCTGCGCGACGTACCAGGCGTCGCCTCCCCCGCCTGCGGTACCACCGATGCCGATCCCCTTGCGCTGGCCGATGGTGTAGAACGCCAGGCCGATGTGGGTTCCGACCCGCACGCCCTCGGGCGTCACCATCGGCCCCGGTTCGCGCGGCAGATAGCGGTTGAGGAATTCGCGGAACGGCCGCTCGCCGATGAAGCAGATGCCGGTCGAATCCTTCTTGGCGTGGTTCGGCAACCGCGCCTCGGCGGCGATGGCGCGCACTTCGGTTTTCTTCAGGTCGCCCAGGGGAAACAGCACGCGCGACAGCTGGGCCTGATTCAGCCGGTGCAGGAAATAGCTCTGGTCCTTCGACGCATCCGCTCCCCGGTGGAGTTCGTGCAGGGCACCCTTCTGGACAACCCTTGCATAGTGGCCGGTGGCGATGCGCGTCGCGCCCAGGTCGATGGCGTGGTCGAGGAAGGCCTTGAACTTGATCTCGGCGTTGCACAGCACGTCCGGGTTGGGCGTGCGGCCGGCCTGGTATTCGCGCAGGAACTCGGCGAACACGCGGTCCTTGTACTCGGCGGAAAAATTCACCGCCTCCAGCTCGATGTCGATCACGTCCGCCGCCGCCGCCGCGTCGATCAGGTCCTGGCGCGTCGAGCAGTACTCGTCGGTATCGTCGTCCTCCCAGTTCTTCATGAACAGGCCGACCACGTCGTAGCCCTGCCGCTTGAGCAGCAGCGCGGCGACCGAGGAATCCACCCCACCCGACATGCCGACGACGATCCGCTCACCCATGGGTCTTGGACAGCACTTCGATGGGAAAATTTTTGCCGGCGAGGTAATCGTCCACGCATTGCTGGACCAGCGGCGAGCGGTGCTGGCCGGCCCGGTCCTTCAGTTCCCGCGCGCTCAGCCAGTGCAGGCCGAGGATTTCCTTGTCCAGCGGGGTATTTTCCACGCCCAGCACCTTTCCTGAAAAACAGAAGCGCAGAAAGGTGACGTCCGCCGGTTGGTAGTACCAGCGGTAGATGCCGACGAGGCCGGCGGGCTCGAAGCGGTGCGCCGTTTCCTCCATCACCTCGCGCGTGCAGGCCGCGATGACGGTCTCGCCCGGATCGAGATGCCCGGCCGGCTGGTTG
>CAZPNH010000257.1:0-4318 GCA_964587635.1 uncultured Bordetella sp. | reverse complement strand
CTGAAAAGGCTCGCGCGCGACGTCAAGATGCCGGGCTTCCGCCCGGGCAAGGTGCCGCTCAAGCTGGTGGTGCAGCAGTACGGGCCGCAGGTGCGCTCCGAGGTCCTCGGCGACGCGGTGCAGAAAGCCTTCTCCGACGCGGTGAAGGAAGCCAATCTCAAGGTCGCGGGCCAGCCGCGCATCGAGAAGAAGGACGGCGCCGCGGATGCGGCGCAGTTCGAGTTCAGCGCCACCTTTGAGGTTTATCCCGAGGTGATAGTCGGCGACGTGTCCGGCAAGAGCGTCGAGCGGCCGCAGGTGACGGTGGATGACGCAGCGGTCGAGCGCACGCTCGAGATCCTGCGCAAGCAGCGCGTCACTTACGCCCCGGCCGCGCGCGCGGCGCAGGACGGCGACCGCATCACGGTGGATTTCGAGGGCAGGATCGGCGGCGAGCCGTTCCCGGGCGGCAAGGCCGCCGGCCATGCCTTCGTGCTGGGCGAGAAGCGCATGCTGCCGGAGTTCGAGTCGAACGCGCTCGGGCTCAAGGCGGGCGAGTCGAAGAGCTTTGATATCAAGTTCCCCGAGGATTATCACGGCAAGGACGTGGCAGGCAAGACGGCGACCTTCGAGGTCGCGCTCAAGCTGGTCGAGGCGCCGGTGCTGCCGGAGCTCAACGCCGAGTTCGCCAAGCAGCTCGGCGTGGCCGACGGGGATCTCGCGAAGATGCGCGCTGACGTGCGCGCCAACGTCGAGCGCGAGGTCAAGAAGCGCGTCGAGGCCCGGCTCAAGTCCCAGGCGCTGCAGCTGCTGCTGGACGCGGCGCCGATCGAACTGCCCAAGGCGCTGGTGCAGATGGAGACGCAGCACATGGTGGAGCAGGCGGTGGCCGAGCTGCAGGCCAAGGGGCTGAAGCTCGAGCGGCTGCCGTTCGATCCGCAGGCCTTCGAGTCCGGCGCGCGGCGCCGGGTCGCGCTCGGCCTCATCATCGGCGAGCTGGCGCGCAGCGAAAAGCTGCAGCCCAAGCCGGCGGAAGTGCGCGCGCTCATCGAGGCGGAGTCGCAGAGCTACGAGCATCCCGCCGAGGTGGTAAAATGGTTCTACATGCAGCCTCAGCGCCTGTCGGAAATGGAAAGTCTCGCGCTCGAGAGCAACGTCGTGCAGTGGGTCCTGTCCAAGGCGAAGGTCGAGGACAAGCCGGTCGTGTTCGACGAGCTCATGGGCGCCAACGCATGAAATCCCTCACCTGGCAATCCCGCATGGAAGAACCCCGAGGCGCGAGCGCCGAGTCCCCGCAAAGCCTGGGTCTGGTCCCGATGGTCATCGAGCAGTCGGGGCGCGGCGAGCGCGCCTACGACATCTACTCGCGGCTGCTCAAGGAGCGCGTGGTGTTCCTGGTCGGCGTGGTGAACGAGATCAGCGCCAACCTGATCGTCGCCCAGCTGCTGTTCCTCGAGTCCGAGAACCCGGACAAGGACATCTTCTTCTACATCAATTCGCCCGGCGGCTCGGTGTCGGCGGGACTCGCCATCTACGACACCATGCAGTTCATCAAGCCCGACGTCTCCACCCTGTGCATCGGCCAGGCGGCGAGCATGGGCGCGGTGCTGCTGGCGGCCGGCGAGAAGGAAAAGCGCTTCGTGCTGCCGAATTCGCGCGTCATGATCCACCAGCCCATGGGCGGCTTCTCCGGGCAGGCTTCGGACGTGGAAATCCACGCCCGCGAGATCCTCTACCTGCGCAGCCGGCTCAACGAGATCCTCGCCAAGCACACCGGGCAGTCGGTCGAGACCATCGCCAAGGACACGGACCGCGACAACTTCCTGTCTTCCGAAGACGCGGTAAAGTACGGTCTCGTGGACAAGGTCCTGGTCTCCAGGGAGCACGTGTAGATGTCCGAGAAAACCGCTTCGGGCGAGAAGCTGCTGTACTGCTCGTTCTGCGGCAAGAGCCAGCACGAGGTGCGCAAGCTGATCGCCGGCCCGTCGGTGTTCATCTGCGACGAGTGCATCGAGCTGTGCAACGACATCATCCGCGAGGAAACCGCCACCGACAAGGGCGGCAAGGGCCAGAAGTCCGACCTGCCGGCGCCGCATGAGATCCGCGCCATCCTCGACCAGTACGTGATCGGGCAGGACCAGGCGAAGAAAATCCTCGCGGTCGCGGTCTACAACCATTACAAACGTTTGAAACACCTGTCGAAGAACGACGAGGTGGAGCTGGCGAAGTCGAACATCCTGCTGATCGGGCCCACCGGTTCGGGCAAGACGCTGCTCGCGCAGACGCTGGCGCGGCTCCTCAATGTCCCCTTCGTGATCGCGGACGCGACCACGCTCACCGAGGCCGGCTACGTCGGCGAGGATGTCGAGAACATCATCCAGAAGCTGCTGCAGAACTGCGACTACGACGTCGACAAGGCCAAGCGCGGCATCGTCTACATCGACGAGATCGACAAGATCTCGCGCAAGTCGGACAACCCTTCGATCACCAGGGACGTTTCCGGCGAAGGCGTGCAGCAGGCGCTGCTCAAGCTGATCGAGGGCACCATCGCCTCGGTCCCGCCGCAGGGCGGCCGCAAGCACCCGAACCAGGATTTCGTGCAGGTGGACACCACCAACATCCTGTTCGTCTGCGGCGGCGCCTTCGACGGCCTGGAGAAGATCGTGCGCAACCGCACCGAGAAGACCGGCATCGGCTTCGGCGCCGAAGTGCGCAGCCCGAACAATTCCAAGGCGACCTACGACCTGCTCAAGGCGGTCGAGCCCGAGGACCTGATCAAGTACGGCCTGATCCCGGAATTCGTCGGCCGCATGCCGGTGGTCGCGGCGCTGGAAGAGCTGGACGAGACCGCCTTGATCGAGATCCTCACCGAGCCGAAGAACGCGCTCATCAAGCAGTACCAGCGCCTGTTCCTCATGGAAGGCGTGGAGCTCGAAGTGCGTACCGCCGCGCTGGGCGCGGTGGCGAAGAAGGCGCTGGCGCGCAAGACCGGCGCCCGGGGCCTGCGCTCCATATTGGAGCAGATCCTGCTCGACACCATGTACGAGCTGCCTACGTTAGAGAATGTCAGCAAGGTGGTCGTCGACGAGCAGATGGTGTCGGCAGACGGCAAGCCGCTGCTGATTTACTCCGACCCGCCGAAAGTCGCCGGCAGTACCGCCTAGCCGGTCTTCCGCAATCGGTTTGCTTTTTTTCCTGGGAACTCCTATGTTGTTGGGACGTCCCACGGCATAGAGGTCCTCATGTCAGACGAAGAACAAAAAAATCCCGGGTCCACCCCAACGGACGGCGCAGGCGCCGCATCTTCCGTCTATCCGCTGTTGCCCCTGCGCGACGTGGTGGTATTCCCGCACATGGTGATCCCGCTGTTCGTCGGGCGCCCCAAGTCCATCAAGGCGATGGAAATGGCGATGGAAAGCGGCAAATCCATCCTGCTGGTTGCCCAGCGCTCGGCCGCCAAGGACGAGCCCGGTCCGCAGGATATGTACGAAATCGGCTGCATCTCGAGCATCCTGCAGATGCTCAAGCTGCCCGACGGCACCGTCAAAGTGCTGGTGGAGGGCGGCACCCGCGCCCGCATCGGCGCGATCACCGACCTGCGCAGCCACTGGACGGCCGAGGCGAGCCCGATCCCGGCCGAAGGCGCGCCGCCGCCCGAAGTCGAGGCGATGCGCCGCGCGCTGCTGTCGGCCTTCGACCAGTACGTGAAGCTTAACAAGAAGATTCCGCCCGAGATCCTCACTTCGCTGTCCGGCATCGACGAAGCCGGCCGCCTGGCCGACACCGTGGCGGCGCACCTGCCGCTCAAGCTCGAGCAGAAGCAGCAGGTGCTGGAGATGTTCGAGGTGAAGGCGCGCCTCGAGCACCTGCTCAGCCAGCTCGAGACCGAGATCGACATCCTGCAGGTGGAGAAGCGCATCCGCGGCCGCGTCAAGCGCCAGATGGAGAAGAGCCAGCGCGAGTACTACCTCAACGAGCAGGTCAAGGCCATCCAGAAGGAACTCGGCGACGGCGAGGAAGGTGCCGACCTCGAGGAACTGGAAAAGAAGATCAAGGCCGCGCGCATGCCCAAGGAAGCGCGCAAGAAGGCCGACAACGAGCTGAAGAAGCTCAAGCTGATGTCGCCGATGTCGGCCGAGGCGACGGTGGTGCGCAACTACATCGAGACGCTGGTCAACCTGCCGTGGCGCAAGAAGTCGAAGATTTCGCGCGACATCAAGGCCGCGCAGACGATCCTCGACGAAGATCACTACGGCCTGGAGAAGGTCAAGGAGCGCATCGTCGAATACCTGGCCGTGCAGACGCGCGTCGACAAGATGAAGGCGCCGATCCTGTGCCT
>CAZPNH010000256.1:0-4324 GCA_964587635.1 uncultured Bordetella sp. | reverse complement strand
AACGACCAGATCCTGGCCGCGGCGCCCTGGAACGACGTCATCGTCGCCTACCGCAACGGTGCGCCGGTGCGCGTCCGCGACATCGGCCGGGCGGTGGACGGGCCGGAGAACGTGAAACTCGCCGCCTGGGCGAACGGCACGCGCTGCATCCTCCTGTCGGTGTTCAAGCAGCCCGGCGCCAACGTGATCGACACGGTCAACCAGGTGCGGGCGGCGCTGCCGCGCCTGCAGGCGACGATTCCCGCGGCAATCGACGTGGCGATCCTGGCCGATCGCACCCAGACCATCCGCGCCTCGGTCAGCAACGTCGAGATCGCCCTGGCGATCACCATCGTCCTGGTGGTCGCGGTAATCTTCATCTTCCTGCGCAGCGCCTGGGCGACGATCATCCCCGGCGTCACCGTGCCGCTGTCGCTGGCCGGCACCTTCGCGGTGATGTATCTCCTCGGCTACACGCTCGACAACCTCTCGCTGATGGGACTCGCGATCGCCGTCGGCTTCGTGGTGGACGACGCGATCGTCATGCTGGAGAACATCGTCCGCCACATCGAGAAGGGCCTGACGCCGCTCGATGCGGCGCTCAAGGGGGCGGCCGAGATCGGCTTCACCATCATCTCGATCAGCCTGTCGCTGGTGGCGGTCTTCATACCGCTCCTGCTGATGGGCGGCATCGTCGGCCGGCTGTTCCGGGAGTTCGCCGTCACGGTGACGGTGGCGATCCTGGTCTCGGGCATCCTCGCGCTGACCCTGACGCCGATGATGTGCGCGCAGTTCCTCAAGAGCGACAAGGAGGTCCAGCACGGCCGGACGTACCTCTTCTTCGAGCGGATGTTCGCCCGGCTGCTGGCGGGCTACGAATGGGCGCTCAAGCGCGTGCTGAAGCAGCGCCTGCTGACGCTGTGCGTGTTCCTCGGCACGCTGATGGTCACCGCGCTGCTGTTCGTGCTCATACCGAAGGGCTTCTTTCCGGAGCAGGACACGGGATTCATCTCCGGCAGCGCCGAGGGCGCGCAGGACGTCTCCTCGGCGGCGATGTGGAGCCATCTCAGGGCGATGGGCGACATCGTCGGCCGCGACCCGGACGTGGAGAGCGTCGGCTACACCGCGGGCTCCTCGACCTTCAACAGCGGCAACTTCAACATCAACCTGAAGCCGCGGGAGGATCGCGCGGCGAGCGCCGACCAGATCATCGCCCGGCTGCGCCCCAAGCTGGCGGCCGTCGAGGGCGCCAACCTGTATCTGCAGGTGCCGCAGGACATCAAGGTCGGCGGCCGGGTCGGCCGGACCCAGTACCAGTACACGCTGAAGGACGCCGATCTCGACGAGCTCGATGTCTGGGCGCCCACGCTGGTGGCGAAGCTGCAGGGAGTAAAGCAGCTGGCCGACGTCACCAGCGACCAGCAGGCGAACGCCGCGACGGCGACGCTGACCATCGATCGCGACCGGGCGGCGCGCTTCGGCATTCAGCCGGCGCTGATCGACGCGACCATCTACGACGCCATCGGCCAGCGCCAGGTGGCGCAATATTTCACCCAGCTCAACAGCTACCACGTGGTGCTGGAAGTCGACCCGGCGCTGCAGGGCGACCCGCGCCTGCTGGAGAAGCTCTACCTCACTTCGCCGCTCACGGCGCAGCAGGTGCCGGTGTCGACCTTCGTGCGCTTGGACATGACCAAGACCGCCTATCTCGCCATCAACCATCAGAGCCAGTTCCCGGCGGTGACGGTCAGCTTCAACCTGGCGGGCGGAGCCGCGCTTGGCGATGCGGTGAAGGCGATTCAGCAGGTCGAAGCCGAACTCGGCGTCCCATCCACGCTGAACGGGTCGTTCCAGGGCACGGCGCAGGCCTTCCAGACTTCGCTGGCGACGCAGCCCTACCTGATCGCGGCCGCGCTGCTGGTCATCTACCTCATCCTCGGCGTGCTGTACGAGAGCTTCATTCACCCGCTGACCATCCTCTCGACGCTCCCCTCGGCCGGCGTCGGCGCCTTGCTGATGCTGATGCTGTTCGGCTACGACCTCAGCGTGATCGCGCTCATCGGCATCATCATGCTCATCGGCATCGTGAAAAAGAACGGCATCATGATGGTGGATTTCGCGCTGAGCGCCCAGCGCGAGCAGCATCTGCCGCCGGAGGAGGCGATCTACCAAGCCTGCGTGCTGCGCTTCCGCCCGATCATGATGACGACGATGTGCGCGATCCTGGGCGGCTTGCCGCTGATGCTGGGGGGCGGCATGGGCTCGGAACTGCGCCGGCCGCTCGGTTTCGCCATGGTGGGCGGCCTGCTGCTGAGCCAGGCGCTCACCCTGTTCACCACGCCGGTGGTCTACCTCTATCTGGATCGGTTGAGCAACTGGCGCAAGCGGCCGGAACCTGCTCAGGCGGTGCCCGCGCGCGATACGTAGGACGTCCAGAGCGCCGTCGCCAGCAGCAGCACCGCTCCCGCCTGATGCAGGGCGGCCAGCGGAACCGGTACGGCGAGCAACAGCGTGGAAATCCCGAGGGAGGCCTGGAGCAGGAACATGCCGAGCAGATGGTGCACGGCGATCTTTCCCTGAGCGCGCCGCGCCTGCCACCAGAGCGCCGGGATCAGGATCAGCAGCAGCCAGAAGATCGTCCGGTGCACGAGCTGCACGGTGGCGACGTTCCAGAAGAAGTTGCGCCACCAGGGCTCGAGCATGAAGGCTTCGGGCGGGACGAGGTGGCCGTTCATGAGCGGGAAGGTGTTGTAGGCGTGCCCCGCGCGCAGGCCGGCGACGAATCCGCCGGAGAGCGCCATGAGGAAGACCGCGCCGGCGACGACAAGCGCGAGAGGTCTTCGCGGTCCGGACTGTTGGCTCAGCAATCCGATGGCAATCCACAGCTCCGCGGAAAATATCAGCAGCGCCAGGCCGAGGTGCGCCACGAGGCGGAACTGGCTGACGCGCGGATCGTCCACCAGGCCGCTCTGCACCATGTACCAGCCCAGCGCGCCCTGCAGCCCGCCGAGGACGAACAGGCCGGCGAGTTTCCAGGCCAGCGGGCCGGACAATTTCCTCTTCAGAAGAAAGAAAAGAAAAGGCAGTAAAAACACCAGCCCGATGGCGCGCCCGAGCAGGCGGTGGGCGTACTCCCACCAGAAAATGCTCTTGAACCCCTCCAGGCCGATCGCGGAGAACACCTGCTGGTATTGCGGCGTCTCGCGGTACTTGGCGAACAGCGCTTCCCAGTCGGCCTGCGACAGCGGCGGCGGCGCGCCCGCGATCGGCTGCCACTCGGCGATGGACAGGCCCGACTCGGTCAGGCGCGTGATGCCGCCGACCATCACCATCGCGAAGGTGAACGCGGCGCAGACGAGCAGCCACGTTGCCACCGCGCGGCGGTCCCGCTCGTTCATTGCTCGCCGTAGAGCCGGTTGATGCCGGTGGTCAGGGCGCCCGAGGCGACGCCGTAGACGTGCAGCGTGACCAGCGGCCGCCGCGTGCGGTTGGAAACGCGGTGGTACAGCGGGCCGCCCAGGTCGATGTCGGCGAGCTCGCCGGCGCGGATCGCCTTGCTGCCGATCGCTTCGAGCAGGGCGCCCGGCGCGCGGAACATTTCCTCCGTGAGTTCGCCTTCGGCGACGCCGTAGGCGCACCACACGTAGTGGCCGTGCACGGGGCTCTGCTGGCCCGGCAGCCAGGTGATCGCGGTGATGACGAAATCGTCGTCGGGATCCACGTAGAGCAGGTGGCGCATGGAGCGCGCCGGGTCGCCCACGCGGTGCTCGCGCCTGAGCCAGCCGGTGTGCTTCGCCACGGCGTCGCCCAGCGCGGCGGCGAGGTCGGGCTCGCTCACCTTGCCCGTGGTGAGGAATGCCCGGCTGAATATCTTCGCCACGCGCGCGAGCGGCGCGAGGTCCGGATGGATGGCGATCATGACCATGGCTGCGTTATATCAGGCCTTCGAACAGCTGGACCTGCACCAGTTCCCCCGCCGCGACCTTGCCGCGCTCGTGCTCGAGCACGATGAAGCAGTTGGCCTCCGACATGGAGCGCAGCACGCCCGAGCCCTGCTGGCCGGTGGTGCGCACTTGCCATCCGGCGCCGTCGCGGAACAGCACGCCGCGCTGGTACTCGGTGCGCCCGGGCACCTTGCGGATCGGCATGGACGACGGGACTTTGAGCAGCGGAATCGCGACATCGTCCGTCCTCCCCGAAAGATGGAGCAGGGCGTCCCTCACGAACTGGTGGAAGGTCACCATCACCGCCACCGGGTTGCCGGGCAGGCCGAAGAGGAACGACCCGCCGATTTTGCCGAAGGCCATCGGCCGGCCGGGCCGCATGGCGATTTTCCAGAACAGCG
>CAZPNH010000255.1:0-4325 GCA_964587635.1 uncultured Bordetella sp. | reverse complement strand
CCGCGCGTCTGGGCGAGGTTGAGCGTCTCCATCACCACGCCCTGCCCGGCCACCGCGGCGTCGCCGTGGATCAGCACCGGCAGTACCTGCGTGCCGTCGCGGTCGCGGCGGCGGTGCTGCCGCGCGCGCACCGAGCCCTCGACCACGGGATTGACGATCTCGAGGTGGGAAGGATTGAAGGCGAGCGTCAGGTGCATCGGCCCGCCCGGCGTGTTGATGTCGGAGGAGAAGCCCTGGTGGTATTTGACGTCGCCCGCGAGCAGCGCGTCGTCGTGCTTGCCCTCGAACTCGCCGAACAGGTCCTTCGGCATCTTGCCCAGCGTGTTCACCAGCACGTTGAGGCGGCCGCGGTGCGCCATGCCGAGCACCAGCTCCTGCACGCCGGCCTCGCCCGCGCGCTGCAGCAGGTTGTCCAGCACCGGGATGAGCGTTTCGCCGCCTTCCAGCGAGAAGCGCTTCTGCCCCACGTAGCGGGTATGCAGGTAGCGCTCGAGTCCTTCGGCCGCGGTGAGGCGCTCGAGGATGTGCTTCTTGTACTCGGCGTCGAAGCGCGGCTTGGAATGCACTGGCTCCAGGCGCTCCTGGATCCAGCGCTTCTCCACGCGGCTGCTGATGTACATGTATTCGACGCCCAGCGTGCCGCAATAGGTCTCCTGCAGCCCGCGGATGATTTCGCGCAGCGTCTGCTGCTCCGCGCCGATCAGCGAGCCGGTGTTGAACACCGTGTCCATGTCGGCGTCGGTCAGGTCGTAGTAGCCCGGCTCCAGCTCCGGGATATGCGGGCGCTGCTGGCGCTTGAGCGGATCGAGGTCGGCGAGCAGGCAGCCGCGGAAGCGGTATTCGGCCACCAGCTGGATGACCGACACCTGCTTGCGGTCGAGGTCTCCCGCGGCCGGCGCGCGGCCCGCCCCGGCCCGGGCGCGCTGCGCGAAGGATTCGACGATGGGCGCGTGGGGAACGTCCTTGCCCGGCGCGCCCGGCAGCAGCTGCAGCTTGTCGAAATAGCCGCGCCACTCCTCCGGCACCGACGCCGGATTCTCCAGCCAGTTTTCGTAGAGCTGCTCGACGAACGGCGCGTTGCCGCCGAACAGGTAGGAGTTTTCGAGCAGCTGTTTGAACATGGCTTACCTCTGTCCTATCGGCTTCACCTCGCGCCGGGCGGCGCCCTTGTAGAGCTGGCGCGGGCGGCCGATCTTGTATTCCGGGTCCGAAATCATTTCCTGCCACTGCGCGATCCAGCCCACCGTGCGCGCGAGCGCGAAGATGCAGGTGAACATGGACACCGGGATGCCGAGCGCGCGCTGCACGATGCCCGAGTAGAAATCCACGTTCGGGTACAGCTTGCGGGAAACGAAATACTCGTCCTCCAGGGCGATCTTCTCCAGCGCGATCGCCAGCTTGAACAGCCGGTCGTCGTGCAGGCCGAGCTCGTTGAGCACCTCGTGGCAGGTCTCGCGCATGAGCTTGGCGCGCGGGTCGTAGTTCTTGTAGACGCGGTGGCCGAAGCCCATCAGGCGCACGCCCTTTTCCTTGTTCTTCACCTTCTTGATGAACTCGCCGACCTTGGAGACGTCGCCGATTTCCTCGAGCATTTCCAGGCAGGCCTCGTTGGCGCCGCCGTGCGCGGGCCCCCACAGGCAGGCGATGCCCGCCGAGATGCAGGCGTAGGGGTTGGCGCCCGAGGAACCGGCCAGCCGCACCGTCGACGTGGAGCAGTTCTGCTCGTGATCCGCGTGGAGGATGAATATGCGGTCGAGCGCGCGGACCAGCACGTCGTTCGGCTTGTAGTCCTCGGCCGGCACCGCGAACATCATGCGCATGAAGTTGGCGGTGTAGGACAGGTCGTTCTTCGGGTACATGAACGGCTGGCCGACGTTGTACTTGTAGGCCATCGCGGTGATGGTCGGCAGCTTGGCGATCAGGCGGAACGCCGAGATGGTGCGGTGATCCGGATTGTTGATGTCGAGCGCGTCGTGATAGAACGCCGACAGCGCGCCGACCACGCCGACCATGGTCGCCATCGGGTGCGCGTCGCGCCGGAAGCCGGTGAAGAAGCGGTTGATCTGCTCGTGCACCATGGTGTGGTTGGTCACGGTCTTCACGAATTCCGTCTTCTGCGCCTGGTTCGGCAGCTCGCCGTTCAGCAGCAGGTAGCAGACCTCGAGGAAGTCGCATTGCTGCGCCAGCTGCTCGATCGGGTAGCCGCGGTACAGCAGCACGCCGGCGTCGCCGTCGATGTAGGTGATGGTCGAATTGCAGCTCGCCGTGGACAGGAAGCCCGGGTCGTAGGTGAACATGCCGGACTTGCCGTAAAGCGTGCGGATGTCCACGACATCGGGCCCGATGGTGCCCCCCATCACCGGAAAATCGAGGACTTTGCCGTCGGGCAGGGTCAGGCTGGCTTTTTTGTCCATGTCGCTTCCTTCGTTAGACGGCGCGCAGCCGCGCCACGATCCCTCCGTGCCTTGCGTCGAAGCGGTCGCTGCGCCCGCTGACGATGTCCCACAAGTCGTTGTCCTGCAATTCCAGAAATTCGTCCAGCTCCGCGTCGTACGGGGTCTTTGCCAGGTACTTCTCCAGCACCAGGTCGAGTTCCAGCAGCCCGCGCCGGCATTTCCACCTCAACCGCTTCTGCTGGAGAAGATCCATCACACGGTGCGCTTGACCATCAATTCCTTGATCTTGCCGATCGCCCGCGTCGGGTTCAGGTGCTTGGGGCAGACGTCGACGCAGTTCATGATGGTATGGCAGCGGAACAGGCGGTACGGGTCCTCGAGGTTGTCGAGGCGCGCCGAGGTTTCCTGGTCGCGCGAATCGGCGATGAAGCGGTAGGCCTGCAGCAGCCCCGCCGGGCCGACGAACTTGTCCGGGTTCCACCAGAACGAAGGGCAGGACGTCGAGCAGCAGGCGCACAGGATGCACTCGTACAGCCCGTTCAGCTCCTCGCGCTCTTCCGGCGACTGCAGCCGCTCGCGCTCGGGCGGCGCATCGTGGTTCACCACGTAGGGCTTGATCGAGTTGTACTGCGTGAAGAATTGCGTCATGTCGACGATCAGGTCGCGGATCACCGGCAGCCCGGGCAGCGGGCGGATGGTCACGTGGTCCGGCAGGTCGGCGATCTTGGTGATGCAGGCCAGGCCGTTCTTGCCGTTGATGTTGAGCGCGTCCGAGCCGCACACGCCCTCGCGGCAGGAGCGCCGGAAGGCGATGGTGTCGTCCATCACCTTCACCTTGACCAGCGCGTCCAGCAGCATGCGGTCGGCATGCTCGAGCTGGACATCGTAGTCCTTCATGTACGGCTTTTCGTCTTTGTCAGGATCGTAGCGATAGATCGAGAGTTTCATCAGTAGGCGCCCTTTGGGCTAGTAAGTCCTGACCTTTGGTTCAAAGGATTCGACAGTCATCGGTTTGAGGTGCACCGGCTTGTACGCCAGCCGGTTGCCTTCCTTGTACCAGAGCGTGTGCTTCATCCAGTTCTTGTCGTCGCGGTCCGGGAAATCGGCGCGCGCCTGCGCGCCGCGGCTTTCCTTGCGCGCCTCGGCCGACACGATGGTCGCCATCGCGGTCTCGACCAGGTTGTCCAGCTCCAGCGCCTCGACGCGCGCGGTGTTGAAGACTTTCGACTTGTCCTGGATGTAGGTGCGCTGCGAGCGGTCGGCGATGGCCTTGATTTTCTCCACGCCCTTGATCAGCTCTTCCGGAAAACGGAACACGCCGCAGTGCGCCTGCATGGTGCGGCGCAGGTCGGTCAGCACGTCCACCACCCGCTCGCCGCCCGCGTTGGCGTCCAGGCGCGCCAGGCGCGCGCGCGTGTATTCGCCCGCGTCCTTGGGCAGCGTGCGGTGCGGCGCCGGCAGCGAGCGGATGTCCTTGGTCATCTGCTCGCCCGAGGCCTTGCCGAACACCACCAGGTCCAGCAGCGAGTTGGTGCCGAGGCGGTTCGCGCCGTGCACCGAAACGCAGGCGCATTCGCCGGCCGCGTAGGCGCCGGGGACGATGCTCTCGGAGTTGGCGCCCTCCGGCACCACCACCTGCCCCAGGTATTTGGTCGGGATGCCGCCCATCTGGTAATGCACCGTGGGCACCACCGGCACCAGATCCCGCACCGGGTCGGCGTTGGCGAACTTGATGGATATCTCGCGGATGCCCGGCAGGCGGTGGTTGATCACCTCCGCGCCCAGGTGATCCAGCTTGAGCATCACGTGGTCCTTGTCGGGCCCGCAGCCGCGCCCCTCCTTGATCTCGGTGGTCATGGCGCGCGACACCACGTCGCGGCTGGCCAGGTCCTTGGCGTTGGGCGCGTAGCGCTCCATGAAGCGCTCGCC
>CAZPNH010000254.1:0-4332 GCA_964587635.1 uncultured Bordetella sp. | reverse complement strand
GACGCCCGAAACTTTGTCCATCGCTTCCAGGTCTTTTCCGAACTGCTGCGCCCAACGCTCGCCGTCCTGGCGCGCGAGCTCGACGATGACTTCGCGCGCGATTTCGTTCGCGCGCTCTTTGCCGATGGCTTTCTGGAAGGCCTGGACCATCGGGATCAGCACGCCGCCTTCTATCTTGCGGCGCTCGAGATGCGTGAGGGTGGGGGCGGGCATGCGCATTTCTCCGGTTAAAAGTTATCCCTGCACCGAGTAGCCGCCGTCCACGGGGATGGCGGCGCCGGTGAGGAAATCGGAAGCGGGGCTGGCGAGGAACACCGCGATGCCGGCGAAATCGCCGGGATCGCCCCAGCGGCCCGCGGGCGTGCGCGCGAGCACGCGCTCGTGCAGGCCGGCGACGGCCTTGCGCGCGCCCTGCGTGAGCTCGGTGTCGATCCAGCCGGGCAGCACGGCGTTCACCTGGATGTTGTCCTTCGCCCAGGCGCAGGCCATGGCGCGCGACATCTGCACGATGCCGCCCTTGGACGCGGCGTAGGGCGTGGTGTAGGCGGCGCCGAAGATGGACATCATCGAGCCGATGTTGATGATTTTTCCGGCGCCGGCCCTGACCATTTCCGCGTAGGCGGCCTGCGAGCAGGTAAAGGCGCTGGTGAGGTTGGTGTCCATCACGCGGTGCCATTCCTCGAGGGAATATTCCTGCGGCTGCTTGCGCACGTTGATGCCGGCGTTGTTGACGAGGATGTCGAGCCGGCCGAGGCGGGCGACGGTTTGCGCGACCAGCGCGCGGCAGTCGGCTTCCCTGAGGACGTCGGCCTCGATGGCGATGCCGCCGATTTCCCGCGCGGCGGCGGCGCTCTTCTTCGCGTTCCGGCCGGCCACCACCACTTTCGCGCAGGCGGCCGCGAGGCCGCGCGCCATGCCCAGGCCGATGCCGCCGTTGCCGCCGGTGACCACCGCGACTCTGCCGTTCAGGTCGAAGAGTTTCATCTTGTGTCCGCTCCCAGCAAGGTTCCGCCGTTATCATAGCGGCCGAGGAGGAATCCCCATGTTGCGTTTTGTTGCTGTTTTGCTGCTCTCGCTCGCCGCTGCGCTCCCCGGCTTCGCCCAGGACTGGCCGGCCAGGCCGGTGACGCTGATCGTGCCGTTCCCGCCGGGCGGCTCGGTGGACCCGCTCGCGCGGCTGCTGAGCGTCAAGCTGAGCGAGGCGTTCAAGCAGCAGTTCATCGTCGAGAACAAGCCCGGCGCCTCGGGCTCGATCGGCACGGCGTTCGTCGCCAAGTCCAGGCCCGACGGCTACACCTTCGCGGTGGTGTTCGACACGCACGCGGTCAATCCCTCGCTGATTCCCGGCATGCAGTTCGACACCGCCAAGGACCTCGCGCCGGTGATGCTGGTCGGCACCGCGCCCATGGCCATCGCCACCGCCGTGTCCAAGCCCTACCAGAACTGGGGCGACGTCATCAAGGCGGCCAAGGCGAAGCCGGACACGATTTCCTTCGGCTCCATCGGCAACGGCTCGCTCGGCCACCTGACCATGATCCTGGTGCAGCAGGCAGCCGGCATCAAGCTGGTGCACGTACCGTACAAGGGCGGCGGTCCGATGAGCACGGACGCGATCGGCGGGCAGATCGAGCTGGGCGTCGCCTCGGTCGCGGTGCTGGCGCAGCACGTGAAGAACGGCAAGCTGCGTGCGCTGGCGGTCACGGGGCAGAAGCGCTCGCCGTCGATGCCCGAGGTGCCGTCGCTGTCGGAACTCGGCCTGCCCGGGTTCAACGCGCTCGCCTGGTGGGGCATTTTCGCGCCCGCCGGCACGCCCAAGCCGATCATCGACAAGCTGCACGGTGAGCTCGTCAAGGCGCTCAGCCAGGCGGACCTGCGCAAGACGCTTACCGAGACGCTCGGCATGGATCTGGTGGTGAGCAGCCCCGAAGAGCTGCAGAAATTCATGCTCGGCGAGATGGCGCGCTGGAGCAAGGTCGTCAAGGACAACGGCATCAAGCCGGACTGATTTTTTGAAATCCCGAGGGCTCGGCATCGTTTTGATGCTGGTGATCGCTGCCGTGTTCGGCAGCAATCACATCGCGGCGCGCGTCGCGTTCGACCACGGCACCAACGTCACCACGGCGGTGGTGGTGCGATCGGCGGGCACGGCGCTGTTCGTGCTGGCGCTGCTGCTCTACAGCGGCGCTTCCCTCCGGGTGGAAAGCAAGGGCCGCGCGCTCGTCATCGGGCTGCTGCTCACCATCCAGAGCTACTGCCTGTATTCGGCGGTGGCGCGCATCCCCGTCGCGCTCGCGCTGCTCGCGTTCAACACCCATCCGCTCGCGCTCTCCTTGCTGTCCTGGGCCTCGGGCGGCGAGCGGCCGAAGCCGCGCGTGCTCGCCGCCATGCCCATCGCGCTCGCGGGCCTCGCCCTCGCGCTGGACGTCTGGGGCAAAAGCGGCGATTTTGCGGGGCGCTGGTCCGAGATCGGCGCGGGCGTGCTCTGGGCGAGCGGCGCGTCGCTGTCGTTCGCCTCCGCCATGCTGCTCACCACGCGCTGGCTGGGAAGGATGGACGGCCGCCTGCGCAGCTTCCTCACCATGAGCGTGGTGGCGGTGGTGACCTTCGCCAGCGGCCTGGCAGTGGGCGGCTTCGCGCTGCCCGCGGACGGCACCGGCTGGATCGCGCTCGCTCTGCTGACCGCGTTATACGGCACCGCCATCACCTCGCTGTTCGTCGTGCTGCCGCGCCTCGGCGCGGTCAACAACATGGCGGTGCTCAACTTCGAGCCCATCGCGGTGCTGGGGCTCGCCTGGGCGATCCTCGGCCAGGCGGTGGCGCCGCTGCAGGTCGCGGGCGCCTTCATCGTGGTCGGCGCCATCGCCTGGATGGGATCGGGCAGGCGATGAGCACGCGCCTCTGCGTCGTGCGCCACGGCGAGACCGCGTGGAACGCCGAACACCGCGTGCAGGGGCAGCTCGACGTGCCGCTCAACGCGATCGGACTCGCACAGGCGCAGGCGGCGGCGCGGGTCCTGTCGCGGGAAAAGTTCGACGCCATCTACTCCAGCGACCTTTCCCGCGCGCGCCAGACCGCGCAGCCGGCGGCGACGCTGCTGTCCATGGAAGTGGCCATCGATCCGGCATTGCGTGAACGCCACTACGGCATATTCGAGCGCCTGACCTACGCCGAGGTGAAGACGCGCTATCCGGAGGACTATGCCCGCTTCGAGGCGCGCGACCCGGAGTACGCCTTCCGCACCGGGGAGAGCCTGAAGGACTTCTCCGCGCGCAGCATCGCCGTCATCTCGAAGATCGCGAACGCGCATGCGGGCCAGAGCATCCTCGTGTTCACGCACGGCGGCGTGCTGGACAAGCTCTACCGCTTCGTCGCCGGCCTGCCGCTCAGCGCGCAGCGCGAATTCGGCATCCCCAACGCCGGCCTGAACCGCATCGAACGCACGGCCGCCGGCTGGCAGATCCGCGCCTGGGCCGACACCGCCCACCTCGAAGGGGCCCTGGACGATTTGCCGGAATAGGCGGGAGCGGCTGAGTACAATGCCGCATGGCTGAAGCCACTATCGTTGTCGTTCTCGCAGGGCTAGGGCTGGGCGCCTGGATGATGCTGCGCATCCAGGCGAACCTGGAGCAGAAGCACCGGCAGATGCTCACCGACTTGCATGAGGGGCTGACCCGGCAGGGCGACCGCATCGGCGGGCAGCTCGGCGAGCTGCGCGAAGGCCTGGCGGCGAAGCTCGAGCAGCGGCTCGACCAGATCTCGGGCAGGGTCAGCGAGCGGCTCGACGAGGGCTTCAAGAAAACCAACGAAACCTTCCTCAGCGTGATGCAGCGCCTCGCCACCATCGACGAGGCGCAGAAGAAGATCGACTCGCTCACCGGCAGCGTGGTGAGCCTGCAGGAGCTGCTGGGCGACAAGAAGTCGCGCGGCGCCTTCGGCGAAGTCCAGCTGGAGGCGCTGGTGCGAAACGTCATGCCGCCCAACGCCTTCGAGATGCAGTACACGCTGTCCAACGGCACGCGCGTCGATTGCGCGCTGCGCCTGCCGGAGCCGACCGGTCTGGTATGCGTGGACTCGAAGTTTCCGCTGGAAAACTACAACCGCATGTTCGAGGGCGGCGACGCGGAGCGCGCGGCGGCGCAAAAGATGTTCCGCAGCGACCTGCGCAAGCACGTGGACGCCATCGCCTCGAAATACATCATCGAGAACGAGACCTCGGACGGCGCCGTGATGTTCGTGCCGGCGGAGGCGGTGTTCGCCGAGATCCACGCCTATCACGCCGAAGTGGTGGACTACGCGCAGGCCAAGCGCGTCTGGATCGTCTCGCCGACCACG
>CAZPNH010000253.1:0-4333 GCA_964587635.1 uncultured Bordetella sp. | reverse complement strand
TGAAGCACGCGGGTGCGCTCAAGGACGCGGGCCTCGATCGTCTTACCGTGAGCCTAGACTCGCTGGACGAAACCACCTTCCGCGCCATGAACGACGCCGATTTCCCGGTCGCCAAGGTGCTCGACGGCATCGCCGCCGCCGCCGACGCGGGATTCAAGCCGGTGAAAATCAACATGGTCGTCAAGCGCGGCGTGAACGACCACCAGATCGTCGAAGCGGCGCGGCACTGGCGTGATTCGGGCCACATCCTTCGCTTCATCGAATACATGGACGTCGGCAGCACCAACGGCTGGCGCATGGACGAGGTCATTCCCTCCGTGGAAGTGATCCGCCGCATCTCCGAGGCATTCCCGCTCGAGCAGGTGGAAGCGAACTACGCCGGCGAAGTGGCCGAGCGCTGGCGCTACAAGGACGGCGCCGGGGAAATCGGCGTCATTTCCTCGGTGACGCAGGCCTTCTGCAGCGGCTGCAGCCGCATGCGCATCTCCACCGAAGGCTCGCTCTACACCTGCCTGTTCGCGCAGCAGGGCCACGACCTGAAGGCGCTGCTGCGCACCGGCGCGAGCGACGGCGCCATCCGCGACCAGATCGCCGCGGTCTGGCGGCTGCGCGGCGACCGCTATTCGGAAATCCGCACCGCCGCCACCGCCAGGCTGCCCAAAGTGGAGATGTCCTACATTGGCGGCTGAGGCCAAGGCGCGCCGGCCGCTGCTCACGAACGCCGCCCGGCCGGCGACCTTCGAGGTGGAGGCCACCAACGAGCGCGGCGAGATGGTGCCGACCTCGATCGCTGGCGAGCATCCGCTCACGCTGTACCTGGACAAGCGGGAACTGGTCACGCTGATGACGCTCGGGCACGCGCCGGAGGCGCTGGCCATCGGCTTCCTGCGCAACCAGCGCCTGGTCGCGGGGATCGAGGACATCGAGGCCGTGCAGGTGGACTGGGAAACCGACTCCGTGGCCGTCACCACGAACAGGCAGTCCGATGTCGAAGAAAAGACCCGCAGGAAAACGGTCACCACCGGCTGCGGCCAGGGCACGGTGTACGGCGACCTCATGGAGGAGATCGACAGCGTCAGGCTGCGCGACGACGTGACGCTGGAGGACGCGCATCTTTTCGTGCTGCTGGAGAAGGTGCGCAGGCACGAGACCATCTACAAGCAGGCCGGCGCGGTGCATGGCTGCGCGCTCGCCACGCGCGAGGGCGAAATCCTCATGTTCGTCGAGGACGTCGGCCGCCACAACGCGGTGGACGCGATCGCCGGCTTCATGTGGCTGGACGGCATCGACGGCTCGGACAAGGTGTTCTACACCACCGGGCGGCTCACTTCGGAAATGGTGATCAAATGCGCGCAGATGCGCATCCCGTTCCTGGTGTCGCGCTCGGGGCTCACCAACATGGGCCACCAGATCGCCGGACGGGTGGGCCTCACCATGATCGGCCGCGCGAGCGGCCGGCACTACCTGGCCTTCACCGGCAAGCAGCGGCTGAAGCGCACCGCGCCGCAACCCTCAATGACCGCGTAAAAGGAGAAATCTCCGTGCATCGTAGAAACTTCCTGCAGGCCGGCGCCGCCGCCTCCCTGCTTGGCACATTGCCGGGCCTGTCGTTCGCGCAACAGCTGCCGTTCAATCCGGTCCCCGGCGAGTGGCGCACCTTCGAGGTGACGACGCGGGTGGAGATCCTCTTTCCCGCGGGCGTGAGCCGCGCCTGGATACCCGTGCCGTCGGTCGAGAGGGACTACCAGAAGCTGCTCGGCAACAGCTGGTCCGGCAACGCCAGCGCCCGGCTCGCCAGCGACGGCAAATACGGCGCCTCGATGGTCGCCGCCGAATGGAGCCCGGCCGAAAAAACGCCGGTGCTCGAAGTCACCAGCCGGTTCGCCACCGTCAACCGCGCGGTCGATTTCAGCAGGCGCGATCCGGCGCTGAAGCTGGACGTGGCCAGCGTGCGCTTCCATACCGCGGCCTCCGAACTGATCCCGACCGACGGCATCGTGCGCGACACCGCCCGCAAAATCGTCAAGGAAAGGAAAACCGAGCTGGAGAAGGCGCGCGCCATTTACGAATGGGTCGTCGACAACACCGCCCGCGATCCGCAAACTCGCGGCTGCGGCACCGGCGACATCAAGACCATGCTGGAGACGGGCAATCTGGGCGGCAAGTGCGCCGACCTGAACGCGCTCTATGTCGGGCTCGCCCGCTCGGTCGGATTGCCCGCACGCGACGTCTACGGCATCCGCGTGGTGAGGAGCGCGTTCGGCTACCGCAGCCTGGGCGCCGGCGGCCCCAGCATCACGCGCGCGCAGCATTGCCGCGCCGAGGTGTTCCTGACCGGCTACGGCTGGGTTCCGGTCGATCCCGCGGACGTGCGCAAGGTCGTCCTCGAGGAAAAACCGAGCCCGATCACGCTTGCGGACCCGGTGGTGCCGCCGGTGCGCGCCGTGCTGTTCGGCGCCTGGGAAATGAACTGGCTCGCCTACAACGAGGCGGCCGACGTGAAACTTCCCGGCTCGAGCGGCGCACCGGTGGCGTTCCTGATGTACCCGCAGGCCGAGAGCGACGGCAAGCGGCTCGACAGCCTCGATCCGGAGAATTTCAAGTACACGATTGCCGCGCGCGAGATCAAAGCCTAGGAAACCGGTCCGCGTGCTGCCACAGCTGTCGCCCTCGCAGGCCACCCCCGTCAGCTGCGAGAGCGTGGCGGACTGGTGGCCGCGGCACCGCGCCATCGCCGCCCAGCATCCCGATCCGATCCACCAGGCGATCGTCGGCGGCTTCGTCGCCGACCGCGTCGGCTGGGCTTTCGCCTCGGGCTACCAGGCCGCGCTGCGCGCCCTCTTCCCGGATGCGCCCGCCGACCGCATCTGCGCGCTTTGCGTTACCGAAGCGGACGGCAACAGTCCCAAGGCGATCAGGAGTTCGCTGAAAAAGGCCGGCGGCGACTGGAGGCTCAATGGATCGAAGCGCTGGACGACGCTCGGACCGGACGGCGCGCTGTTCTTCGTCGCTGCGCGCGACGAAGCCGCGTCAGGGGCGCGGGCCAGCATAAGAGTTGCAAGAGTGGATTCAAATGCCCCGGGATTGAAAATCGAAAGCATGCCCGCCACGAAATTCGTGCCGGAGGTTCCGCATGCACGGCTTCAATTCGAAAACGTGCCTGTCGCCGCGTTGCTGCCCGGCGACGGCTACGACCTGTACGTGAAGCCTTTCCGCACGGTGGAGGACATCCACGTGCAGGCCGCCGTGCTCTCCTACCTCATGCGCGAAGGGCAGCGGCTGTCCTGGCCGCAGCACTGGCTGGAGCGGCTGTCCGCGCTGCTGGCGGCGATGGGAAAGCTCGCCGACATGCCCGCCGCGCACGCCGAAACGCACATTGCGCTGGCCGGCGCGCTGGCGATCGGCGCGGGCCTGATCGGTGAAACGGAAGACTTCTGGCGCGGCTGCGCGGACGATCCGGCGGCAGCGCGCTGGCAAAGAGACCGCGACCTGCTAAAGGTAGCCGGTAGCGCGCGCGAGCAACGGACCAAGCGCGCCTGGGAAACCCTCAGGCAAGCTGGGTAGTTAATTTCTCCTTGTGCGCAGTCAGTTCCGCGCGGGAGGGGAAAAACCACGAAGCGGCGAACACGCCGCCCGCCAGCAGCGCCAGCACCAGGAACACGTTGCTGAAGCCGCCCTCGGTGCGGTGCAGCGCCGCGATCATCGGCGCCGCCACCGAGGCGACGCCCAGCGAAACGACGTAGCGCACGCCGAGCACGCGCGCGCGGTATTCGTCGGCGACGTACTTGCCGACGATCGCGTCGTTGAGCGGAATCTGGCCGAACACCGCGAGCATCATCAGCAGGGCGACCGCGAGCATGGCCCAGCCCTGCAGGTTCGCCGCGAGATACAGCATGGGGATCTGCACCAGTCCCACGCCGATCATCAGCCGGCGCAGCTCGAAGCGGTCGATGAGCGTGCCCATGAGCACCTGCGCGAACGCCGCCATGGTGTAGACGCCGGCCACCAGCACGCCGATGCCGAAATTGGTCTGGGTGAGCGCCGACAGCCGTTCGTCGAACACCTTCGGCATCGAGATGGTGGTCGAGTTGAAGATGATGCCGCCGCAGGCGGTGGCGATGAGCATGATAGCGAAGATGCGCGCCATCATGCGCGCGTCCACGTGCAGGCCCAGCGATTTGGACGTCTTTTTCACTTTGCCGGGGTCTTTTACGAGAATCAAAAACAGGATTCCGGCAACAAGGCACAGGGCGCCCGGCACGAAAAACGCCGCGCGCCAGCCGAGCGTGTCCGCCAGCGCGCCGGTGAGCAGCGCCGCCGTGGCCAGGCCGAG
>CAZPNH010000252.1:0-4337 GCA_964587635.1 uncultured Bordetella sp. | reverse complement strand
GGCGAGAATCAGCCAGGCGCCGCCGTCGGTGATCTGCGAACTGTTGCCCGGCGTGACGTTGCCGTACTTGCGGTCGAAGAAGGGCTTGAGCTTGGCGAGGTTTTCCACCGAGGAATCGCGCCGCACGCCGTCGTCCAGCGTGTAGGCGTTGCCTTTCGCGTCGTAGAGCGCCTCCACTTCGCCGCCGCCGGCCTTGAGGGCGCCTTCATCCTGCGCGCGCGTCACGCGCTGGTGGCTGCGCACCGAATATTCGTCCATCTGCCGGCGCGTGATGCCGAAGCGGTAGGCGAGGTTCTCCGCGGTCTGGCCCATGAGCAGGCCGACCATCGGGTCGGTGAGGCCTTTCATGATGCCGATGACGGGATTGAGCAGGGCGCCGAAGGGAAGTTTCGCGAACATGCCGGCCTTCTGGCCGCCCGACCGGGCGCCCGCCATGTCCGCGAACCAATCGACCATTTTGTCGTTGTAGAGCAGCGGCGCGCGCGACAGCGCATCGACGCCGCCCGCGAGCACCAGGTTCGAGCAGCCCGCGAGGATGTTGTTGATGCCCGAGTCGAGCGCCTGCATGCCCGAGGCGCAGTTGCGCATCACCGTCCAGCCCGGGACTTTCTCGCCGCAGCCCATGCGCAGCGCCGCCACGCGCCCGATGTTCACTTCGTCCACTGAGGGCGCGGCGCAGCCGAGGATGACTTCGTCCAGGTCCTGCGGCGCGAATTTCTGCCGCGCGAGCAGGGTTTTGCCGGCCTGGGTGGCGAGGTCTCCGGCGGAGAACACGCCGGGGCGGTTCTTGGCTTTCAGGAAGGGCGTGCGCGCCCCGTCGATCACGTATATCGGTTTCGCGTACATGTCAGGCCGCCTTCGCGGTGGGATGGGAATGCCTGGCCGCAAGTTCGGCCCGGCCGAAGTCCTGCGGGAAGTCGTCCACCTTGATGACGTTCCTGCGCAACGCCTCCTTGCGCTGCCAGAGGGCGTATTCCTCGGCGGAGATGATCTGGTTCTTCAGCGCCAGGGAACCCAGATCCACGCCCGGCTGCGGCATCAGCTTGCCTTTCTTCACCGCCTTGCGCAGCTTCTCGTCCACCGGCTCGCAGGCGATGGTGGCGAGGAAGGCCGCCTCCAGCGCGCCCGTCGGGTCGGCTTCGCCCTTGCCGATGTACATGCCGGCGGTCAGGCGGTCGCGCGTCTCGCCGGGCTCGAGCACGATCTTCGCGCATTCGTGGTTGCGCGAATCGAGCGGCGGGCGGAACGACATGCCGAGCGGGAAGATGGTCCAGCGCAGCAGCGTCGCCAGCGACTTGATGGGGAAGTTGGAGAGGATCGCGTCGATCGCCTGCTGCGCCTGGTAGAGCGCGTCGCGCACCGCCCAGCGGATCAGCGGGATGTCCTCCTTGCGGCGGCCCTGGTCCTCGTAGTGCTTGAGCGTCGCCGAGACGAGATACAGCATGGACAGCACGTCGCCCAGGCGCCCGGAGATTTTTTCCTTGCGCTTGAGCGCGCCGCCCATCGCCAGCATCGACACGTCGGCGAGGAAAGCGAAGGCCGACGCCAGCCGCGAGGTGAAGCGGTAGTAGTGCAGCGTCTCGGGGGCGCCGTCGCGCGGCGTCTGGCCCAGGCGGGAGCTGGTGATGCCGTGCACGAAAGCCCGCACGCCGTTCGAGAGCGTATGGCCGATGTGCGAAGTGAAAGCGTCGTCGAACTCGATCGAGGCCGCGGCGCCCGTCATTTCCTTCGCGGCGCGCATCTCGCGCAGCACGTAGGGGTGGCAGCGGATCGCGCCCTGGCCGAAGATGATCAGCGTGCGCGTGAGGATGTTGGCGCCTTCCACGGTGATGCCGACCGGGATCACCTGGTAGCCGCGGCCGACCCAGTTGTTGGGCCCGAGGCAGATGCCCTTGCCGCCGTGGATATCCATCGAATCGTCGACGATTTTCCGCGCGCGCTCCGTCATGTGGTATTTCGCGATCGCGGAGATCACCGCGGGCTTCTCGCCCAGGTCTACCGCGCCCGCGGTCATGATGCGCACGCCGTCCATCATGTAGCAGTTGGCGGCGATGCGGCCGAGCGCTTCCTCGACGCCTTCCAGCTTGCCGATCGGCGTCTTGAACTGGCTGCGCACGCGCGCGTAGGCGCCGGTGAGGCGCGCGAGGCCCTTGGCCCCGCCCACCGACGAGGTCGGCAGCGATATCGAGCGGCCCGCCGCGAGGCAGCCCATCAGCATCATCCAGCCCTTGCCGGCGTAATCCTTGCCGCCGATGATCCAGTCGATCGGCATGAACACGTCCTTGCCGGAGTTCGGGCCGTTCTGGAACACCGCATTCAGCGGCAGGTGGCGCCGGCCGATGTTGACGCCCGGGTGGTTGGTCGGAACGAGGGCGCAGGTAATTCCCAGGTCCTCTTTTCCACCCAGAAGTTTTTCCGGATCGTAAAGCCTGAAAGCCAGGCCGAGTAGCGTGGCGATCGGCCCGAGCGTGATGTAGCGCTTGTCCCAGGTGACGCGCATGCCGAGCACTTCCTTGCCCTGGTACATGCCCTTGCAGACCACACCGAAGTCGGGGATCGCGGCCGCATCCGAACCCGCCTCCGGGCTGGTGAGCGCGAAGCAGGGGACTTCCAGTCCCTTGGCCAGGCGCGGCAGGTAATGGTTCTTCTGCTCGTCGGTGCCGTAGTGCAGCAGCAGTTCGGCCGGCCCGAGCGAATTGGGCACCATCACGCTCACGCCGAGCGCATTGGAGCGCGTCGACAGCTTCAATACCACCGCCGAGTGCGCGATCGCCGAGAAACCGAGGCCGCCGTACTTCTTCGGGATGATCATGCCGAGGAAGCCCTTGTCCTTCACGTACTGCCAGACGTTCGGCGGCAGGTCGTAGTGCTCGTGCGTCACTTCCCAGTCGTTGGTCATGGCGCAGACTTCCTCGCAGGGACCGTCGAGGAAGGCCTGCTCCTCGGCCGAGAGCTTCGGCTGCGGGATGGCGAGCAGCTTGTTCCAGTCGGGCTTGCCGGAGAACAGGTCGGCGTCCCACCACACGGTGCCCGCGTCGATGGCTTCCTTCTCGGTCTGCGACATGTCCGGCAGGATGCGGCGGAAGATCGCCAGCACCTGGTCGCTGATGACCATCCTTCTGAGGACCTTGATGTTGAGGATGGCGCCGAGCACGAGGAAGCAACAGGAAACGACTTCGACGGCGATCCCAGACCAAGCGAATGCCGTGGCCAGGGCGGCGAGTACCGCGCCGGCGGCGAGGGTCCAGACCAGGATGGGCGCCTGGAAGTAGGCGAGCACCAATAGAAGAACGGCAATCGTTCCGATGGCAACAACGAGCATTGGGACCTCCTCCCGAAAACTCCGTGAAATCGCTAAATCAGTCTAGGCGGCTTTCTTGACATCCTCGGCGTTGTGCAGCGGCGCGAGCAGTCCTGCGGCCAGGAACGCGGTCAGGCGCGCTTCGAGCAGGCGCGCGTCGTAGCGGTCTTCCGGCTTGCAGCCGGCGATCAGCTGCACCGTGTCGGTCGCCGCCAGCGTGTAGGCGAGCGTGCCGAACATGAAATGCATGCGCCACACCAGCTCGTCGCCGGGCATGTGCGGCAGCGAGCGCTCGAACGCCGCCTTGAAGCGGCTCATCGCCGGGGCGTAGAGCTGGCCGATGAGCGAGCGGATGTGCTTCTGCGGATCGGTGTAGGTGCGGCCGAGCAGGCGGATGAAATTGCGGCCGCCGCTTTTTGCGTCCTCGATCATGCGCAGGCTGGCGCCGACGAAGGCGCGGATGATTTCCTCGGGCGACAGCGCGCGCGCGCCGGCGTCCTTCTCGAGCCGGTCGAGCTCGGCGATGCGGCCGGTATTCATCGGGTCGAGCCGGCGCCGGAACACCGCTTCGATGAGCGCGTCCTTGGAGCCGAAGTGGTAGTTGACCGCGGCGAGGTTGGCCTCGGCCTTGGCGGTGAGCAGGCGCATCGAGGTGGCTTCGAAGCCGTGCTGCATGAACAGCTCTTCGGCGGCGTCGAGGATGCGGGTACGGGTTTCGTGCGGGGGTTTGACGGAGCGTAATGTCATGGCGGTTTCCTGATTCAAACGAACGTTTGAATTTTAGGGTTGCGGGCCTGCTGCGTCAAGGGTTTTGCGCCTGCGGCGGCAGTTAGAATCGCCCTCCCCATGGCAGCCCAAGGTCACCATAGTTCGGCGCCCGCCGAGGCGCTCCGCGGCAGCGAATGGCGCTCGGTCCGCGTGCTGCTGCCCTATCTGCTGGAATTCCGCTGGCGCGTGCTGCTCGCGCTCACGCTGCTCACGGCGGCCAAGCTGGCCAACGTCGGCGTGCCGCTGGTGATGAAGCGCATCGTCGACG
>CAZPNH010000251.1:0-4354 GCA_964587635.1 uncultured Bordetella sp. | reverse complement strand
GCGGCGTCGCCCATGTGCGCGATGCCCACCACCAGCGTGGAGAACACCAGCGGCCCGATGAGCATCTTGATCAGGCGCAGGAACACGTCCGAGAAGATCGAGATGTAGCCGGCGATCTGGCTGGCGATTTTCTTGTCCGGAAACTGCAGGAACACCATGTAGCCGACGATGATGCCGACCACCATGGCAACCAGAATGCCGATCGCCGGCGGAAATTTTTTCTTCATGGTTCGTCCCCTCCCCAGGGAATGTCGATCATGGACAGCTTGTTCAGGCCCGGACTACCGCACCATAGTAGACAGGCAACCTGTCATTACCCTGACTTGTCTTTGTCACCCCAGCGCCAGGACGGCGGTTCGCCTTTGGCGTAGCAGACGCCACTGAACACCGCGGTGACCGCTCCCGTATACACGAGGAACGAAAAAACGCCCCGCGCCGGCGGAAACAGGAACGCGCCGGCGATCAGCAGCGCGAAGAAAATGCCGAAGGCCACCCAGCCCTGCCAGGTAATCGGCAAGCCCCAGCCCCAGCCGTAGCGCTTGGCGGGAAACCAGTACCGCGCGGGTTCGGCCATGTCCTAGCGTCCGGAATTCGCCGCGACCAGGATGGACGCCGCCGCATCGGCAAGCACCTGGCAGCCGAGCACGATGTCGTCGTCGCGGCTGTTTTCCGCGAAGTCGTGGCTGATGCCGCCGATGGACGGGATGAACAGCATCGCCGAGGGAAGGCTGGCGGAGATGAAGCCCGCGTCATGGAAGGCGCCGCTCGGCATGCGCTGCCACTTGCCGGGCGCGTGGCGCTCGGCGGCGCGTGCGATGTGCTCCTGCAATCCCGCGTCCATGCTGGTCGGCGGAATCGGCGTACGCGACGGTACCGCCTCGATGACGACGCCTTTGCGCGCGTTGATCTCCGCGACCAGCCGCGCGACGACTTTCTCGAAGGCATCCAGCGGCGCTTCCGATGCGTCGCGGAACTGCAGGTCGAGATCGGCATAGCCCGGCACGATGGAGGTGGCGTTCGGCTCGACGCGCAGCCGGCCCATGGTCCACACCGTGCGCGGCCCCGCGACTTTGGGAAATTCCTCGTTGATGCGATGCGCGAGTTCGTAGAGCGCGGTGGATGCATCGCGCCGCCGCGCCATCATGGTGGTGCCCGCATGGTTCTGCTGGCCGCGGAAGGTGAAACGGATGCCGCGCAGCCCGACGATGCCCGTCACCACGCCGATTTTCCGGCCGGTGTCCTCGAGATCCGGGCCCTGCTCGATGTGCGCCTCGACGAAACCGGCGTAGCGCTCGCGGGAAAGGCGCAGCCGCGGCGCGTCGGCAAGGCCTGCGCTGCGCAGGGCGTCGGCCAGCTTCACGCCCTGGTTGTCCACGGCGGCCTGCTCCACTTCCGCGGACAGCGTGCCGGTGAGCGAGCGGCTGCCCAAACAGCCGACGAAGCGCGATTCCTCGTCCTGGAACGACACCGCATCCACCGGCAGCGCGCGCGTTTCCTTGTCGGCGGCCAGCGCGCGCACCACTTCCAGCGCGTAGATCACGCCCAGCGCACCGTCCAGCCAGCCGCCCGTGGGTTGCGTATCGGAATGCGAGCCCGCGAGCAGCGCCTTGCCCGGCTGGCGCGAACGGCCGAGCACGTTGCCCACGCCGTCGATGGTCGCCTCCAGCCCCGCTTCCTCGTAGCGGCTTTTCAGCCAGTGCCGCGCCTCCATGTCTTTCGGACTGAACGCGGGCCGCACCACGCCGATGCCCTGCGCGCCGATGCTGCGCAGGTGGCGAAGGTCTGAGAGAAGGCGATCAGGATTGATGGCGGGCATAACACCGGTATTCTATGGGAACCATGTCCGCGATCCACCTTCCGGCCGCACGGCACCGAGCCCAGCCATGGAAGAACGGCCTCGGCGTCTCCTACACCATCGCGGATTTCCCGCGCGGCGCGGGATTCGACACGGTGCTGTGGCAGATCGGCAGCACCGGGATCGGCGCCGACTGCCCGTTCTCGAACCTGCCGGGCCTCGACCGGCAGTTCATGGTGATCGAAGGCGCGGGCGTGGAACTGACCTGCGTGGACGAGTCGGGCATCACGACGGTCACTCGCGTCGACAGGCTCGATGTTCCTTTTGCGTTCCGCGGCGACTGGCGCACGACCTGCCGGCTGCTGGACGGCCCGGTGAAGGTCTTCAACGTCATGACGCGACGCGGCAATTACAGCGCCAAGGTGGATATCGTTTCCGGATTGGATTCCGTGCGCGCAGCTGCCGGCGACACGCTGCTTGCGGTGACATTACCCGGCCTCGATGCGTGGATTCTCGACGGCCCGCTGCCCCATGTCGGGCGCGCGGTGCTGGTTAGAATACAGAAACCATGAATTCACGCGACGTTCGCCAGCGCGTCCGGCGCGGCGAGATCACCGGCCACACCTCGGGCATGGCGGCCGGCTGCGTGCAGGGCAACGTGGTGATCCTGCCGCAGGCGCTGGCGGCGGATTTCCTGCGCTTCTGCCAGCTCAATCCCAAGCCCTGCCCGCTCATCGGCATGTCGGCGCCCGGCGATCCGGCGCTGCCCGCGCTGGGCGAGAACATCGACATGCGCTCGGACGTGCCGCGCTACCGTGTGTTCCGCGATGGCGCGCTGGTGGAGGAGCCGACCGACATCCGCCACCTGTGGCGCGGCGACCTGGTGACTTTCATCCTCGGCTGCTCGTACTCCTTCGAGTGGGCGCTGCTGGAAGACGGCCTGACCATGCATCACATGGCACTCGGCAAGAACGTGCCGATGTACAAAACCAATGTGCAGACCGCGCCCGCCGGGCCGTTTCATGGCCCGCTGGTGGTGTCCATGCGCTCGTTCAAGCCGGCCGACGCCATCCGCGCGGTGCAGATCACCTCGCGTTTTCCCGGCGTGCACGGCGCGCCGGTGCACATCGGCCTGCCGAAGGGCATCGGCATCCGCGACATCGCAAAACCGGACTGGGGCGACGTGATCGACGTGCCCGCAGACGAACTGCCGCTGTTCTGGGCCTGCGGCGTGACGCCGCAGGCGGTGGTGGCGGAGGCGAAGCCCGAGTTCTGCATCACGCACGCGCCCGGCTCGATGCTCGTCACCGATCTGAAGAACAGCCAGCTGGCGGTATTCTGAAATGAGACGCTTTGCCGCCGTCCTGGCCCTGTTCGCGTGGCCATTTCTGCTGCAGGCGCAGGGTTATCCCAACAGGCCCATCAAGGTGATGATCGGCTATGCGCCCGGCGGATCGGCGGATGCGGGCGTGCGCCCGCTGGCGAAACTGCTCGAGCCCCTGCTCGGCCAGCCGCTCATCATCGAGAACAAACCCGGCGCGGCCGGCGGCGTGGCGATGGAAATCGCCGCCAAGGCGCCGCCCGACGGCTACACGCTCTACTACTTCGACAGCGGGCCGCTCACCGTCGCGCCGCACCTGAACAAGGTCGGCTACCACTACCTGAATTCCTTCACCCAGCTCGGCCACGTCTGCGGCAGCGGCAGCCTGCTGGTGGTGCATCCTTCCACGCCGTTCAACAGCGTGGCCGACGTGATCGCCATCTCGAAGCGCGAGCCGTCGAAGTGGAGCTACGGCACGTCCGGCGTCGGCGGGCCGCACCATCTGTCGGGCGAATACTTCAAGAGCGTCACGGGCGCGCAACTGCTGCACATCCCCTACAAGGGCGGCGGCCCGGCCATGACCGACCTCATGGGCGGCCAGGTGCCGATGCTGTTCTCCTCGCTCGGCCCGGCGGTGGGCGCGGTGAAGGGCGGCAAAATCCGCGCGCTGGCGGTCACCTCCCTCACGCGCTCGGCCGCATTTCCGGACGTGCCGACCATGGACGAGCTCGGCATCAAGGGATTCGAATCCACCGCCTGGTATGGCCTGCTCGGTCCCGCCGGCCTGCCGCCCGAAGTGGTCGCGCGCTGGACCCAGGCGCTTGCCAGGGTGGCCGCGGACAAGGCCGGCATGGATACGATCAATGCGACGGGCTGCGACGTGGAGATCCTCACGCCCGCGCAGACGGTCGAGCGCATCAAGGCGGACAGCGCGAAATGGGGACGCGTGATCAGGGAAGCCAACATCAAGGCGGAATGACATGAAAAAACTCCTCGCTCTCCTCATGCTTGCGGCCTGCACTGCCGCGCAGGCGCAGTCCTGGCCGAGCCGCCCCATCACGCTGGTGGTTCCCTTCCCGCCTGGCGGATCGACGGACGTGACCGCGCGCATCATGGGCGAACGCATGCGCCAGGCGCTCGGCCAGCCGGTCCTCATCGAGAACGTCGGCGGCGCCGGCGGCAGCATCGCGCTGGGGCGCGCGGCGCGCGCCGCGCCCGACGGCTACACCATCGACATC
>CAZPNH010000250.1:0-4368 GCA_964587635.1 uncultured Bordetella sp. | reverse complement strand
GCCAGGTCCGGGCGCCGCGATTCGGCGGCGCCCGAAAGCGCGTCCGGGACTTCCAGCAGTTGCGCCTGGTTGCGCCGGTAAGCGCAAAGAAACGAGAACGCCTCGACCGCGTTTTCGGGCGTGTAGAAATTCGGCAGGCCCTGGTCGTCCAGAAAGCTGCGCGTCCTGTTCGGGCTGATGTCGCCGAGCCAGGCGGCGATCACCGGCTTCGCGCTGCCGCGCGCCGCGCCGGCAACCGCTTGCGCGGCCGCTTCCGGCGGCGTGACCGCGACCGGCGAGTACATGACGAGCAGCGCATCGACGGCCGGATCGGCGAGCGCGGCGGCCGTCGCGTCGGCAAAACGCCGCGGCGGTGCGTCGCCGATGATGTCTATCGGATTGCCGCGCGACCATTCCGGCGGCAATTGCCCGTCGAGCAACGCGACCGTGTCGGCAGACAATCGGGCCAGCGAAACTCCGTTCTCGGTCGCGCTGTCCGCCGCCATCACGCCGGGCCCGCCGCCGTTGGTGACGATCGCGAGCCTCTCGCCGGCGGGGGTCTTGCCCGCGGCGAGGATGCGGGCGGCGGCGAACAGCTGCGCGTAGGACCTGACCCGGACCGTGCCGGCGCGCCTGAGCGCGGCGTCGAACACGGCATCCGAGCCCATCAGCGCGCCGGTATGGCTCGATGCGGCATGCGTGCCCGAGGGATAGCGGCCCACTTTGAGCACCACAACCGGCTTGACGCGCGCCGCGGCCCGCAGGGCGGAGATGAAGCGCCGCGCATCGCGGATACCCTCGATGTACATCAATACCGACGCGGTGCCCGTGTCGGCGACCAGAAAATCGAGCAGCTCGCCGAAATCCACGTCGGCGGCCGCGCCCAGGGACACCACGCTGCTGAATCCGACGCCCGAACCGTGCGCCCAGTCCAGTATCGCGGTACAGATTGCGCCGGACTGCGACAGCAGCGCGAGCTTTCCCGGCAGCGCCGGCACCGGGGAAAACGTGGCGTTCAGGCCGCAATCCGTGCGCATGATCCCGAGGCAGTTGGGGCCCAGCAGGCGCAGGCCGTGCGCGCGCGCCGCCGCGAGCGCTTCGGCCTGCAATGCGCGGCCCGATGCGCCCGTCTCGCCGAATCCGGCTGTCAGCACCACCGCCGCGCGCACGCCTGCCGCACCGGCTTCCTCCAGAATGCCGGAGACCGTGGATGCCGGCGTCACGATCACCGCGAGTTCGGGCGCCTTGGGCAGGTCGCCCAGCCTCGCGTAGCAGCGCTGGCCGAAAACCTGCTTGTGCTTGGGATTGACCGCGCTCAACTCGCCGCGCAGTCCGCCCGCGGCGAGGTTCTGCCAGACGAGGCGGCCCAGCGCCCCCTCGCGTTCGGTCGCGCCGACCAGGGCAACGCTTGCAGGGGAGAGGAGCGGGGAGAGGTAGTGACCGGGCATGGCCTAGTCTACTGGCCGATTCATGATAGCCCCCCGCGGGTTGGCGCGTTTGACGCAGGTCAATACGGACCGGTGCGTGGCCCATAGGATGGATGGCTTCACCGGATCCCACGGATGCATTCAATGTGAACACCTTGGCCTGCTTCCATTGCGGGCTCCCGGTAATTGAGCCAGGCCGCTGGCGCGCGCAAGTGCTGGATGCGCCGCGCGATTTCTGCTGTGCGGGCTGCGAGGCGGTCGCCGCGACCATCGCCGCCGGCGGCTTCGGGCAGTACTACGAGACGCGGACGCAGCCCGGCGAGAGGCCGCGCGCGCTCCCGCAGGCGCTTGCCTACGACGACCTCCAGGCGCAGCGGCAATTCGCCGTGGACGAGGGGCCGGGCCGGCGCAGCGCGACTCTGATTCTCGGCGGCATCCGTTGCGCCGCCTGCCTGTTGCTGAACGAGCAGACCCTGCGCCGGCTGCCCGGCGTGCTGCGCGCGGACATCAATTACGCGACGCAGCGGGTGCAGATCGCATGGGATCCGGGGCGCACGCGGCTTTCGGCGATCATCGAGGCGATCCGCGGCATCGGCTACGACGCCTTCCCCTTCGATCCGCAGCGGCAGAGCGCACTCGACCGGGACGCGCGCCGGAAAGCGCTATGGCGGCTGTTCGTCGCCGGTTTTGGCGCGATGCAGGTGATGATGTACGCGTTTCCCGCGTATATCGACGAAGGCTTCGGCACGCTGTCGCGCGAAGCGGACGGGCTGATGCGCTGGGCGAGCTTGATCCTGACCGCGCCCGTGCTGCTGTTTTCCTGCGGACCGTTCTTTGAAGGCGCGTGGCGCGAACTGCGGCGCCTGCGGCCCGGCATGGACACGCCGATCGCGCTCGGCATCGCGGCGGGTTTCGGCGCCAGCGCCTGGGCCACGGTCACCGGGTCGGGCGCGGTGTATTTCGATTCCATCGCCATGCTGGCCTTCCTGCTGCTGGGCGCCAGGTACCTGGAACTCGCCATGCGCCAGCGCGCGGCCCGCGCGCTGGACCGGCTCGCGCGCTGGCAGCCGTCGTTTGCGCTTCGCCTCGACGGCGAAACGCCGCGCCAGGTCCAGGCACATGAGCTCGTCGCCGGCGACCGGGTCGTCATCCCGGCGGGTGAGCGCGTTCCCGCCGACGGCGTGGTGGAGAAGGGCGCTTCCAGCGCGGATGAATCGCTGCTCACCGGCGAGCCCGTGCCGCTCGCCAAGCGTCCGGGCAGCGCGCTCATCGCGGGGACGCTCAACCTGGAGCAGCCGCTCGTCATGCGCGTGCAGCGCGCCGGCGGCGAAACGCAGGCGGCCGGCATTGCGCGGCTGGTCGAGTGCGCCTCCGCGTCGCGGCCGAAACTGCTGGCGGCGGCCGACCGGGTCGCGCAATGGCTCACCTGGGTGGTGCTTGCCGTTGCAGTGGCCGCGGGCCTGCATTCGGGCAGTGCCTGGGTGGCGATTGCGGTCCTCGTGGCGACCTGTCCGTGCGCGCTCGCGCTCGCGGCGCCCGTCGCGCTTACCCAGGCCGCGGGCGATCTGCTCGCGCGCGGCGTGGCGCTTACGCGCGCCAGCGCGCTCGAAACGCTGGCCGCGGCGACCGATGTCGTGCTGGACAAGACCGGGACCCTGACTGCAGGCGCGTTCCGGATCGCGCGGGTGGACGTGCTGGGTGGCTCGGACGAAGCCGAGTGCCGGGCGCTGGCGGGAAGCCTGGAGGCGTCCAGCCGGCATCCGCTTGCCCGCGCATTCGCCAGCGCAGAATCCGTCGCCGTCGAAGAAATCAGGAATTTCCCCGGGCTCGGCGTAGAGGGGATGGTCGCGGGCCGTCGCGTGCGCATCGGCGCAGGCGCGTTCTGCCGCGAACTGGCGGGCCCGCTGGCCGGCTTCGTGGCCGTCAACGGGCCGTTTACGCCGGTATTCCTTGCCGACGAGCGCGGCTGGCTGGCCATGTTTTTCCTGGAGGACGCGCTGCGGCCCGAGGCCGGGGCGGCGGTTCGCACGTTGCGCGGCGCAGGCCTGCGCGTGCATCTGCTGAGCGGCGACCATCCGGGCGCGGTTGCCGCAGTCGCGGGGCAGCTCGGTATCGGCGAGGCCCGTGGCGGCGCGCTGCCGCAGGACAAATTCGACTACGTGGCGCGCCTGCAGCGGGAGGGGAAAGTGGTGGCGATGGTCGGCGACGGCCTGAACGACGCGCCCGTGCTGGCGCGCGCCGACGTGTCTTTCGCCATGGGATGCGGCGCGGACGCGGCACAGCGCCGCGCGGATTTCGTGCTGCTGGGCAATTCACTGGAGGCTATTCCGCAATCGCTTGCATTGGCGCGCCGCGCGATGCGCATCGTGCGGCAGAACTTCGCCTGGGCGCTCGCCTACAATGCGGCCGCGCTGCCGCTCGCGGCGGCGGGCTGGATCGGACCCTGGGAGGCCGCGGTCGGCATGGCGGCGAGTTCCTTCATCGTCGTGCTCAACGCGCTGCGCGTGTCGCGCGGCGCCAACAACGGAGAATCATGGAAAGTCTCACCCTCCTCGTCCCCCTCTCCGTCGCCATCGTATTCCTGATCGGCTGGGTGTTCTGGCGCGCGCTCCATGGAGGCCAGTTCGACGATCTCGAGCGGGCCGGAACCGACGTTCTCTCGGAGGACGAATGAACCGCGTGGTGCTCGCGTTTTGCCTTCTGGCCGCCTCGGGGTTTCCAGGCTGGAGCGCGGCGCAGGACGACCTCGCCACCCGCGACCGATACCAGACCAACCGGAAATTTGCGGGCAGGCTTTTTGCCGCGGCCTACGCGAATTTCGGGTTTCGTCTGCGTACGGCTGCGACCTTGCAGGCATGCAACAGGAGCGGCGTCGCCAATGGCATCGACGTGGAGGCGGCCGAGAGCGCGGCTTTCCTGGTTGAGGAGATGAAGCGGCTGCGCGCGAGCGACAGCAGGTACG
>CAZPNH010000249.1:0-4371 GCA_964587635.1 uncultured Bordetella sp. | reverse complement strand
CTGAAAGTCATCCTCAAGGCCGACCTCGATCCCGCCGAGGCGCCCGCCATCCTCGATCGCTTCAAGCGCGAGGCCCAGGCGGCGGGCAGTCTGCACCACCCGAACATCGTCGCGGTCTACGAATACGGCGAGGACGAAACCTTCGAGTGGATCGCCATGGAACTGGTCGAGGGGCGCACGCTGCGCGATCACCTGCTCGCGGGCTGGCGGCCGGACCTCGCCAAACTGCCCTCGGTGCTGGAACAGCTGCTCGAGGCGCTCGACTACTCCCACGGCCGCGGCGTCGTGCATCGCGACGTGAAGCCGGGCAACGTGCTGGTGAGCGACATGGGCGTGGCGAAAATGAGCGATTTCGGCATCGCCCGCGTCGAACGCTCGCACCTGACGCAGCAGGGCGAGGTGCTCGGCACGCCCTTTTACATGGCGCCCGAGCAATACGAGGGACACGAGATCGATGAGCGCACCGACATCTACTCCGCGGGCGTAATCGTCTACGAAGTGCTGTGCGGGCGCCGGCCGTTCGACGGCCAGGGCGGCAACCTGATGCGGCAGATCCTCCAGGAGCCACCGCCGCCCGCCTCCAACTTCGAACCGCGCCTGCCGGTGACCATCGACATGGTGCTCGGCCGGGCGCTCGCCAAGCGTCCGGAAAACCGCTACCGCGGCGCGCGCGAATTCCTCGACGCCCTGCACAAGGCGTTTCCCGGCAGCCTGCCCGCCGCGGCGCCCACCACGATGCTGCCGCCCCTCTCCGGCATCGCCGGCAATGTGGGCGCGCTGCGCCGGGCGCTGGGTTCTCCCGCCGCGCCCGAATCCACGAAAAAATCCGCGCCGGAAGCCGTCGAACGAACCGCACCGATGCCGAAACCGGCGCCGGCGCCCGCCAGACCCGCGGTAAAAAAGCCGGCCGTGCTGTTCGTGGACGATGAAGCGCGCGTCCTGAACGCGCTCAGCCACCTGTTCCGCGATACCTACGAGGTCGAAACCGCCAACGGCGGCGCGCAGGCGCTCGAGCGCCTGGGGGCGCGGCGCTTCCACGTGCTGGTGAGCGACCAGCGCATGCCCGAGATGATCGGCGTGGAACTGCTGCGGCAGGCGAAGGCGGTCGCGCCGGGCACGGTGCGCCTGCTGCTCACCGGCTATTCGGACCTGGCGGCCATCGTCGGATCGGTGAACGAGAGCGAAGTATTCCGCTTCGTCTCCAAACCCTGGCAGGAAGAAGATCTGCGCGCCACCATCGCCGAAGCGGTGGACGTGGCGATCGCCATCGAGGCGGCGGCGGCGGGACCTGCGCCTTCGCTGCCGCCGGATGCGGCCGTGCTGGTCCTCGGCGACGTCGCGCTCGCGCGCGCGGCCCGCGAAATGGCCAACAAGGCGTACAAGGTGCTCGAGGCCGCGGGCACGGACGCAGCGCTGGAAATTCTCGCCGCGCAGGAGATCGCCGCGCTGGTCTGCGATCTCGACTCGCGCGCCAGCGATCCGGCGGCGCTGCTGCGCGTACTGAAAAAACAGTCGCCGCAAACGCAGCTGATCGCGGTATCGGATGCCTCGGACGCGGAAACCATCATCCGCCTGATCAACGAGGCGCGCATCTACCGGTTCCTCAAGAAACCGGTGAATTTCTCGCTGCTGCAGGCCGCGCTGCTGGCGGCGCTCGGCCGCTATGCGCGCCTGAAAAGGTCGCCGGCGCTGCTGCGCAGCGAATCGGCGAAGGCGGCGAAGCAGGGCGCCGCCGAACAATCCATCCTGGGACGCCTGAAATCGCTCGGCGGGCGTTTCGCCGCCGCCTTCAAGGGCTAGCTCAGACCTCGATCATCTCGAAGTCGTCCTTGCGCGCGCCGCACTCGGGACAGGTCCAGTTCATCGGTACATCCTCCCAGCGCGTGCCGGGCGCGATGCCTTCGCCGGGAATTCCCGCCGCTTCGTCGTAGACCCATCCGCAGATGAGGCACATCCATGTCTTGAATTGAACTTGCTGTTCAGTCATTGGTGGCGGCACAGTAAAATTGTCACGGATGATAACAGGCGGCTTGACGCCTGTTCCTGGGACCAACGCATGTCGCCGACGCCTCCGACCGTTTTGGCATTCGCCGCCTCGGATCCGACCGGCGGCGCTGGGATACAAGCGGACCTCCTCACCATCGCCAGCCTGGGCTGCCATCCGTTATCGGTGCTGACCGGGCTCACGGTGCAGGACACGCGCGGCGTGGAGAGCCTGCTCGCGATCGAGCCCGCGTGGGTCGCGAGCCAGGCGCGGCGCGTGCTCGAGGACATTCCGGTCGCGGCGTTTAAAATCGGCGTGCTTGGCTCGCCGCGCAACGCGGAAACCGTCGCCGCCGTCCTCGCCGGGCATCCGCGCACTCCCGTGGTGCTCGATCCGGTGCTCGCCTCAGGCCGGGGTGACGCCCTCTCGAATAGTGAAACAGTGGAAGCCCTGCGTACCGCGCTCTTTCCGCTCGCCACAGTGCTCACGCCGAACAGCCTGGAAGCGCGCCGGCTTGTCGGCGCCGCGACGGACGCGGACCTCGCCCGCTGCGCGCGGGAGCTTGCCGCGAACGGCAGCAAGTACGTGCTCGTCACCGGCACGCATGAAACAGGCGCGGAAGTGGTCAATACGCTCTACGACGCGCGCGGCCTGGTGCGGGAAGACCGCTGGCAACGGCTGCCGGGCAGCTACCACGGCTCAGGATGCACGCTCGCCTCCGCCATTGCCGCGTTCCTCGCCAGGGGACTGGATGTGGAACGCGCGGTCCGGCAGGCCCAGGAATACACCTGGAATTCACTCGCGGCCGGATTCAGCCCGGGACGCGGCCAGGCGATTCCCAACCGCTTCTTCGACGGCCGATGAAGCTGCGCGGCCTGTACGCCGTCACGCCTGAACTCGCGGACAGCGAAACCCTGTTGCGCCGCGCCGCGCAGGCGCTCGATGGCGGCATCGCCATGCTGCAATACCGGAACAAGGGCGCGCCGCGCCTGGACGAAGCGAAAACCCTGGCGCGCATGTGCCGCGAGCGCGCGGTGCCGTTCATCATCAACGACGACCTCGCCCTCGCGCTCGAATGCGGCGCCGATGGCGTGCACCTGGGCCGGGACGACGGCGAGCTCGCCGCGGCGCGCGCCAGGCTGCGCGGCAAACTGCTTGGCGCTTCCTGCTACAACTCGTCCGCCGCGGCCCTGGCCGCGGTCGCCGCCGGCGCCGACTACATTGCTTTCGGCAGCGTCTTCCCCTCCCCCACCAAGCCTTCCGCGGTACGCGCCCCGCTGGCGCTGTTCGGCGAGGCGCGCGCGCTGGGCGTGCCCCTGATAGCGATCGGCGGCATCACCCTTGAGAACGCGCCGCAGCTGCTGCGGGCGGGCGCCGACTGCCTGGCGGTGATCTCGGACCTGTTCGATGCACCCGATGTCGCGGAACGCGCGCGCAGCTACGGTAAGCTCTTCCTCCATGACGTCGCGCAGTGAATCCCTGTTCGAGCGGGCGCGGATAACCATTCCCGCGGGAGTGAACTCGCCCGTGCGCGCATTTGGCGCCGTCGGCGGCACGCCGGTATTTTTCGAGCGCGCCTACGGCCCGCACCTCTGGGACGCGGACGGCAGTCGCTACATCGACTACGTCGGCTCCTGGGGCCCGATGGTGCTCGGCCACACGCATCCGCAAGTGGTCGAAGCGGTGCAGGCGGCGGCGGCGCGCGCGCTGTCCTTCGGCGCGCCGACGGAAGCGGAGATCGAACTCGTCGAGATGCTTTGCCGGCTGGTGCCGTCGGTCGAAATGGCGCGCCTCGTCTCCTCGGGCACTGAGGCGACCATGACCGCGATCCGGCTCGCGCGCGGCTTCACCGGACGCAATCTGATCGTCAAATTCGAAGGCTGCTATCACGGCCACGCCGACAGCCTGCTGGTGAAGGCGGGTTCCGGCGCCCTCACCTTCGGCAACCCGAGCTCCGCCGGCGTGCCGCCGGAGACGGCCGCGCACACGCTGGTGCTCGACTACAACAACATCGCCCAGGTCGACAATCTGTTCAGGGAAAAGGGCGGCCAGATCGCCTGCGTGATCGTCGAGCCCGTCGCAGGCAACATGAATCTGGTACTGCCCGCCCCGGGTTTCCTTGAGTCCCTGCGAAAAAACTGCAGCCAGTACGGCGCCGTCCTGCTGTTCGACGAGGTGATGACCGGCTTTCGCGTGGCGCTCGGCGGCGCGCAGGCGCGCTACGGCGTGGACCCCGACCTCACCTGCCTGGGCAAGGTCATCGGCGGCGGGCTACCGGCGGCGGCCTACGGCGGCAAGGCCGAGATCATGTCGCGCATCGCGCCCGAGGGGCCGGTCTACCAGGCGGGCACGCTCTCGGGAAATCCGCTGGCCGTCGCCGCCGGACA
>CAZPNH010000248.1:0-4384 GCA_964587635.1 uncultured Bordetella sp. | reverse complement strand
CTTTTCCCCTTCCATCATGTGCGCGTAGAAATCCGGCGGCCGGCGCACGGTCTGGCAGGCGTTGTTGACGATGAAGTCCAGCCGGTCGTGGGTCGCCAGCAGTTGCCTGCAGAACGCTTCGACGCTGGGCGTGTGGCGCAGGTCGAGGCCGAAGATCTCCAGGCGATCGCTCCACTCGGCGAAATCCGGCTCCCGCGCATAGCGCGCCGCCGAATCGCGGGGAAAGCGCGTGGTGACGATGAGCCGTGCGCCCGAGCGAAGCAGCTTCAAGCCGGCCTGGTAGCCGATTTTCACGCGGCCGCCGGTGAGCAGCGCGACGCGGCCGCGCAGGTCGGCGAGCTCGGTGCGCTTCCTGAAATTCAGCTCGGCGCAGGACGGGCAGAGCTGGTCGTAGAAATGGTGGATCTCCGAGTACTTCTGCTTGCAGACGTAGCAGTGCTTCGGCTCCAGCGACTCGCGGCGCTCCGAAGTGATCTGCTTCGGCGGGAAGACGTTCGGCGTCATGAACACCGGCTTTCGGCGCAGCTCGCGGATGCCCGTCCGGTTCAGCACGGCGTCGTCGCGCTGGTTCCAGGCGGCCTTTTTCGCGCGCTCCTCGGCCTTCATCCTGCGGCGGCGCGCCACGGGATCCGGGTTGTAGATGCGCGCGATGGCGTCGTGAAACCGCCGCCGCTCCTCCCCGGACAGCCCGTCCAGCAGCCGCCAGTCCGCCGCGATCTGTTCCAGCAGGGCAACGACCGCCCGCAGCTCGCTCATGCCTTTCGCCGGAGCACTTCGATGCGCTTGTTCGCAGGGTCTACGCGTACCCAATCGCCGGTCTTGACCACTTCGCGCGGATGCGGGGTCCAGCCCTCCGTGATCGGGATGCCCGCGAACACGGCGCCCTGCACCATCACCGGGTTGGTGACGCCGAAGATGAAGGCTTTGGGCGCGATGTTCTTCCACTTGATGTCGTAGAACGCCCAGCCCGCGGCGATGCCGCCCTTGGCGGTGGGAAAGAAGCAGATCTTGTCGACGATGCTGGTGCCTTCGAGCTTGTGGCCGGGCTTGGTGATCATGCCGGTCCAGCGGTCCAGGTCGTAGCGCGGCGAGAAGCCCTCCTCGGACACCACGGCCTCGCCCTCGACGACCGGCCCGAATGCCCGGTTGACCGTGATGTTCACTTCAGCACCCCGGAGCAGGCGATCTCGGCGCAATCCGCCGTGCGCCGCAGGATGGTGTTGAAGCGGTGCGCGCCGATGATGTTCACGATCTTGGCGGAGTTCGACACCATGTTGGTCCAGCGGTTCTTTTCGCGCATGGGCGACAGGTTCTGCAGGATGTAGAAACACACGCCCTCGAGGATCGTCACGCCCGCGTCCTCAAGCGTTTTCGCGTAGCCCAGGTCGCGCGACTGCTGCAGGATCGCCGAATTGGTGGTGACGATGCAGGTAGAACCGGCCTGCACCTTTTTATCCTCGAATAACGAAGCCAAATGTTTCATCTCGAACAGGGATTGCTGAGGCCCTGAGAAGACGACCAGCCTGGCATCACCATCGCCGAGCTTGTAGTTCCGATAGACCTTGTCCAGGTCCGCATCGGAGACGGCCATCTTCTCATTCGGCAAAGTTGCCGGCGCTTCCGGCGTCACCCCGACGAAGTGAAACATCCCCATCGAGCCGTAGCTCGCGAGTGCCGCACCCAGGTGCTTGAGTTCGTCCGCGCCCGGCGTGCGGTGGTAGCCGTGGAACACGGGCACCGCGTAGTAGTTCTGGTGCGACTCGCCCACCAGCTTGCCGACCGCGCCCCAGTCGGCGAGATCATCGAGCTTCGCCTTCAGCTCGACCGCGAAGCTGCCTTTGCGGTGTTCATCCAGATGAAAACCGTATTCGGGCGTGCGGCCCGTCAGCGCCGCTGCCAGCGCAGCGGGGCCCGCTTCGAAGTTGGAACGCGCGCCGAACACCGAGTTGGCGTAAATGACGGTTCCGGTGTCGCCCCAGGCGACGTGCTCGCCCAGGTGCGGCTGGTAGACGGTCTGGTAGTTGATGCAGGTGTCGGTGGTGACGACGTCCATGCGCCGGAGCGTCGCGATGAGCTCCTTCTCCTTGACCGCCTCGCCCGCGTCCTGCCCCATGCGCTCGCAGTGCGCGAAGTCCATGCAGCGGGCGTTCGTCGTCGTGGGAACGACGCAACGCGCGAATTGTTTTACTTCATTCCTGAGAAATTCCAGACCGGCATCGCCCATTACCTCGATGTCGCCCATCATGTGGACGTTGGTGACCGGCACGAAGCGCTTCGCGCCCCAGAATTTGCCGACTTCGATCTGGTATTCGAGCGCGCGCCTGGCCGCCTCGCCGCGCCCGCCGCCGAGGATGGACTGCTCCTCGGGGGTCAGATCCACGCCTACTCCCCTTTACCGGGCTCGGGGTCGAAGAACTTGGTGAATTTGTCCGGCACCGCGTCCCACTCGCTGGCGTCCGGGGGCGGCGTGCCCTTGCGGGTGATGTTGGGCCACTTGACCGAGAACTCGGTGTTCAGCTTCAGCCACTTGCCGGCCTGGGCGTCGGAATCCGGCACGATGGCCTTGGGCGGGCACTCCGGCTCGCACACCCCGCAGTCGATGCATTCGTCCGGATGGATCACCAGCATGTTCGCGCCCTCGTAAAAGCAGTCCACGGGGCAAACTTCGATGCAATCCATGTGCTTGCACTTGATGCAAGCTTCGGTGACGACGTAAGTCATTGCTGTGTTTACTCTTTGCGGCCGGAAAGGTGCGATTATCGCATCTGCCAGACTTCATGTAAGGGTTCGATGCCCATGCCGACCAAGGCTGTATGAAAACCGTCCACCCCCTGCTGGTCCGGATTACGCACTGGGTCAACGCCCTGGCGATCCTGATGATGGTCGCTTCCGGCTGGAAAATCTACAACGCCTCGCCGCTGTTCGACTTCACCTTCCCCGCCGCTTTCACCCTGGGCGGCTGGCTGGCGGGCGCCATCCAATGGCATTTCGCCGCCATGTGGGTGTTGGCCATCAACGGCATGATTTATCTTGCATACGGCATCTTCTCCGGCCACCTGTTCCGCCGCATGTTCCCGATCTCCCCCCGCGAAGTGCTGCATGACGTGCTGAGCGCGCTGCGCGGGCGCCTGGCCCACGACGACCTGTCGGTCTACAACGCCGCGCAAAAGACAGCCTACGTCGGCGCGATCCTGCTCGTCATCGGCCTGATCCTGTCCGGCCTGGTGATCTGGAAGCCGGTGCAGTTCTATGCGCTCGGCGCCCTGATCGGGGACTACGAAGGCGCGCGGCTGGTGCATTTCTTCTGCATGGCGGGGATCGTGCTGTTCGTGCTGGTGCACGTGACGCTGGTGGTCCTCGTGCCGAAGACCTTTGTGCTGATGATCACCGGGAAGTTAAAAAATGGATAGCAAACTGAAGGACCATGAAGGTCCATTGCTGGCGAGCCTGGAGCGCCGCCTGTTCCTGCGGCGCGGCCTGTCGCTGGGCGCGCTGTCGCTGCTCGCGGGCTGCGACCTGACCGACAACGAGTCGGTGCAGAAGGTGCTGACCTCGATGTCGCGCTGGAACGACGGCGTGCAGGCCGCCATTTTCGATCCGCGGCGCCTCGCGCCGGAGTTTCCCGAGAGCCGTATCACGCAGCCCTTCCCGTTTAACGCCTTCTACGGCGAGGATGAGGTGCGCATGGTTGACGCCAACAGCTACAAGCTGGAGGTCAGCGGGCTCGTAAAGGAAAAGAAAACCTGGAGCCTGCCCGAGCTCTACGCGCTGCCGCAGGTATCGCAGGTGACGCGCCACATCTGCGTCGAGGGCTGGAGCGCCATCGGCAAATGGAGCGGCCCGCGCTTCTCGGATTTCCTGCAGCGCGTCGGCGCCGACACCACGGCGCGCTACGTCGGCTTCAAGTGCGCCGACGACTACTACGGCAGCATCGACATGGCGACGGCGCTGCACCCGCAGACCATCATGGCATTCAGGTACGCGGACCAGGTCCTGCCACCGAAATACGGCTTCCCCTGGAAGCTGCGCGTGCCGACCAAGCTGGGCTTCAAGAATCCCAAGCACATCATGGCGATGTTCGTCACCAACACCAACCCCGGCGGCTACTGGGAAGACCAGGGCTACAACTGGTTCAGCGGATCGTAGCCGCGAGTTTTTCCAGGCTGGCCAGCAGCTGGCCGATCAGTTTCTTTGAGGTCTCGTCCGTGAGATTTCCTGCGGCATCGAATTTGCCGCTCGCGCCGCCGATCATGACTTCGGGCTGGTTGACCGCGGGCATGTCGAGGAACACGAAGCATTGCCGCAGGTGGTACTGCGCGCGCGCCGTGCCGATGACGCCGACCGACGCGCCCATGATCGCCACCGGCTTGCCTTTCCACGCGCT
>CAZPNH010000247.1:0-4398 GCA_964587635.1 uncultured Bordetella sp. | reverse complement strand
TGCCGCCGAAGGAAGTGGCGATCGCGGACGCGGTGAAGGGAAAGAAGATCGCGATTTTCGGCCTGCCGGGCGCATACACCCCCACCTGCTCCGCCAAGCACGTACCGAGCTACCTGTCGAACCGCGACAAGCTGATGGCCAAGGGCGTGAACGAAATTTGGTGCGTCGCAACGAATGACGCGTTCGTGATGGCGCACTGGGGCAAGGACCAGAAGGCGATCGGCAAGATCCGCTTCCTCGCCGACGGCAGCGGCGTGTGGGCCAAGGCGCTCGGCCTGGAGCTCGACCTCACCGCCCGCGGCATGGGCGTGCGCATGAACCGCTTCTCGCTGCTGGTGGACAACGGGGTGGTGAAGAACGTGAACCTCGAAGGCCCGGGCAAGTTCGAGGTCTCCGACGGCGCCACGATGCTGACGCAAGTCAGCTAGCCGTTACAGACGGATACAAATCCTCACAGCTAGCTACAAGGCGGGCGGCTAGTCTTCTGTCGTCAGTACCCAACACCAGGAGACAGAGATGAACAGATTAGCCACCGCCCTCACCGCCGCGACGTTCGCGCTCGCGGCCACGTTCGCCCATGCGCAGACCCCGTCCGGCGATGCCGGCAAGGGACCCGGAATGATGGGACCAGGCGGCGGCCATCACATGATGAAGCCCTGCAGCCAGGAAGCCGACCCGGCGAAGTGCGAGGCGAACCGCAAGCAGATGTGGGAAAACATGAAGGCGGCACACGAGGCCTGCAAGAGCAGCGCCGACCCGCGCGGCTGCATGGCCGAGAAGATTTGCGCCAAGGCATCCGACAAAGCGCAGTGCCAGGCGAAAGTGAAAGAGCGCCAGGCGAAGATGAGCAAGCGCATGGACGAGCACCAGAAGGCCGCCGAAGCCTGCACCGGCAAGCGCGGCGACGATCTGATGAAGTGCATGCACGACCAGCATCCGCAGGGCATGCGCGACTCCAAGAAGTAGTAGCCCCCGCTTCACTTTCGGCAGGGCGGGCAGCGGGTAGAATCCGCGGTCCCGCCGATGCCGATTTCCCGTTCTGAATTCCAAGCAGGTCTGCGCGCGGCCCTGCAGCTGCTGATCGCGATAGCGCCCTTCGGCCTCGTCACCGGCGTGGCGATGGCCGCGGGCGGCATCCCGCCGCTGGAAGCGATGGCGATGTCGGTGTTCGTCTACGCCGGCGCCGCCATGCTCGCCGCCACGCAGCTCATCGTGAACGCATCGCCCGCGGTGGTGGTGGTGCTCGCGGCGGCGATCGTCAACCTGCGCCTGCTGATGTACAGCGCCTCGCTGCGGCCGTTTTTCGCGACGGAACCGCTCCCGCGCCGCATCGCGGTGTCCTACCTGCTGGTGGACAACGCCTTCGCGCTGGTCGTCGGGCGCTTTGCGAGCCGGCCGGACGCGCCGGGCAAGTTCGATTTCCTGCTCGGCCTGTCGATCCCGGTCTGGCTGTGCTGGCAATCGTCGGTGGCCGCGGGCCGCTGGTCGGCACGCAGCTGCCGGCGGCCTGGAAGCTGGATTTCGCCGCGCCGCTCGCCTTCATCGCCATGTCCGTGCCGCTGCTGCGCGACAAGCCCATGGTGGCCGCGGCGGTCAGCGCGGGCGCCACCGCGGTGCTCGCGCACGGGCTGCCGCTGCGCCTGGGCCTCGCACTCGCGGCGGTGGTAGGCATCACCGTAGGCGTCCTCGCGGAAGCGCGCTGGCGCACGGTGGCCCAGTGACCCTCTGGCTCATCATCCTCGGCATGACGGCGGTGACCTTCGGCCAGCGCGCGGCCTTCCTGCTGCTGCCGCCGGGCGTGCAATTGCCCGCCCTGCTCAAACGCTCGCTGCGCTACGTGCCCGCCGCGGTGCTGACCGCGATCTGGACGCCGGAACTGATGCTGCAAAAGGGTGTCCTAAGTCTCTCGCTGGGGAACGAACGCCTGCTGGCCGGCATCGTCGCGGTCGCCGTGGCGTGGCGCTACCGCGCCACCTTCGGTACGATCATCGCCGGGCTTGCCGCCCTGCACTTTTTCGACTGGATGTTCTGAAAAATGAAAACCCGCCTGATCGGATTGCTGCTGATGCTGGCCGCCGTTGCCGGCTTCGCGGCGGAAACGCCCCGCAAGATCGTCACCATCGAAGGCGTCAGCGAATACCGCCTCGCCAACGGCCTCAAGATCGTCGCCATCCCCGACCCGAGCGCGAGCACGGTGGCGGTGCACATCACCTACTTCGTCGGCTCGCGCAACGAGGGCTACGGCGAGAAGGGCATGGCGCACCTGCTCGAGCACATGGTGTTCAAGGGAACGCGCGCCCGGGGCGACATCAAGGCCGAACTCACCACGCGCGGCGCGCGCTTCAACGGCACCACCGACCACGACCGCACCAACTACTTCGAGACGCTGTCGGCGACCGGGGACAACCTCGACTGGGCGCTCGCCATGGAAGCCGACCGCATGGTCAACTCCTGGGTGCGCAAATCGGACCTCGACACCGAGATGACCGTGGTGCGCAACGAATTCGAGCGGGGCGAGAACGATCCCGGCGGCATCTTGAGCCAACGCATGCTGCGCCTCGCCTTCACCGCCCACAACTACGGCAACCCGGTGATCGGCTACCGCTCCGACATCGAGCTGGTGCCGATCGAGCGGCTGCAGGCCTTCTACCGCACCTGGTACCAGCCCGACAACGCGCTGCTGACCATCGCCGGCAAGTTCGACGAAGCCGGCGCGCTCGCGCTGGTGGCGAAGCATTTCGGCCCGATCCCGCGCCCCGCGCGCGTGATGCCCGCGCTCTACACCTTGGAGCCGACGCAGGACGGCGAGCGCGAAGTGACGCTGCGCCGCACGGGCGACATCCAGATCGTCTCCGCGGTCTACCGCATCCCGTCCGGCGGCGACCCGCAGTACCCGGCGATCGACGTGCTGGCGCAGATCTACGGTACCGCGCCCACCGGCCGCCTGCACCGCGCGCTGGTGCAGAAAGGGCTGGCCAGCGCCGCCTGGGGCTACGAACGCATGCTGCACGACCCGGGCTACGCCAGCTTCGGCGCGACGCTGGCGAAGGATGCGCCGCTCGCGCCCGCGCGTGACGCGCTCATCGCCGCGCTGGAGGGCGCCGGCCGAGAGAAAATCACCGACGCCGAAGTCGAGCGCGCGCGCACCACGCTGCTGAACGACATGGAAAAGGCGCAGCTCGATTCCGCCCAGCTGCTGCGCACCCTGCCGGAATACGCCGCGATCGGCGACTGGCGGCTGTTCTATCTCTACCGCGATCGCCTGCGCAAAGTGAGCACCGCCGACGTGCAGCGCGCCGCCGATACCTACCTGAAACCGGCCAACCGCGTGCTCGGCATCTTCCAGCCGACCGTGAATCCCGACCGCGCCGACGTCCCCCTCGCGCCGGACCTCGGCGCCGTGCTGGACGCCTACCGCAGCACGGAGTCGGTGGACGCGGGCGAAGCCTTCGACACTTCGCCCGCGGCGATCGAAGCGCGCGTGATCCGCAAGACGCTGTCCAACGGCATCAAGGTCGCGCTGCTGCCGAAGAAAACGCGCGGCGGAACCATCGCCGCGCAGCTCATGCTGTACTGGGGCGACGAAAAATCCCTCGCGGACCGCGGGCCTTCCTGCGGTCTCGCGGGCGCCATGCTGATGCGCGGCTCGCAGAAGCACACGCGCGCGGAACTGCACGACGAATTCGAGCGCCTGAAGGCGAACGTTTCGGCCAGCCTCGAGGGCGCATCCATCGACGTGCGACGCCCGCAGCTGGAAGACACGCTGCGCCTGGTGGCCGAGGTCTTGCGCCAGCCCGCCTTTCCCGCCGCCGAGTTCGATGAGCTGCAGCGCGCCTCGCTCACCAGCGTCGAGGCGCAGCGCGGCGATCCGTCCGCGATCGCCGGCGAACGGCTCACGCGCCACCTCTATCCCTATCCGCGCGGCCACTGGCTCTACACGGAGTCCGTCGACGAACGGCTGGCGCAGCTCAAGGCGGCGAAGCTCGAGGACGCGAAGCGCTGCTACGCCGAGCTGCTGGGCGCCACCGGCGCGCAGTTCGTCGCGGTGGGCGACTTCGACCCCGAGGCGCTGACCAAGCTGCTGGAGGAGCTGTTCGGCGGCTGGAAGAACCCGGCGCCCTACACGCGCATCCCGGCGCTCTACTTCGATCGCCCGCCGCTCGAAGAGACCGTGCCGACGCCCGACAAGGCCAACGCGGTGCTGCGCGCGGGGGTCAACCTGCCGCTGCGCGACGACAATCCGGATTTCCCGGCGCTGATCTTCGGCAACTACCTGTTCGGCGCCACCTCCAGCGCGCGCCTGTCCGCGCGCGTGCGCGAGAAGGAAGGCCTGTCCTACGGCACCTACAGCTCGCTCAGCGCGAGCCCGCTGGACGCCGCCGGCGGCTTCGGCATCTC